>NZ_CAWUOL010000010.1:0-81039 GCF_963923915.1 Nodularia chucula CCY0103
CAGTCCCCAGTCCCCAGTCCCCAGTCCCCAGTCCCCAGTCCCCAGTCCCCAGTCACTAGTCCCCAGTCCCCAGTCACTAGTAATGATTACCAATTTTGCGGTGATGAACGGCTGTGAGTGCATTTACCTCGGCAACTCGTCCGGTTTGAACAGTGCTATAAATCACCCAATGATCTCCACAATCCATGCGGCTGGTGATTTCACATTCCATGTAAGCTAGAGCTTCAGCTAAAATAGGCGATTCATTAGTAGCAGCCGGATATGTTTTGACTCCAGCAAAGCGATCTGCACCAGGAGCAAAACGCTTGAGAAAATGTTTCATTAATCCTTGATATCTGCCTTCCTCTAAGACGTTTAACACAAAGCGATCGCCTACCTGCATTAAGGATACAATTGCTCTATCTTTGGCGACTGCGATCGCTACTCCCAAGGGGTTAAGACTTGCTTGTGTCACCCAAGAAGCCAGCATTGCACTTTGAACGTCTCCTTTTTTGGCGGTGATAATGTACAATCCTGTGCTAATCCGCCCTAGAGATTTTTCGATTTCACTATTGAGAGATTTGATTTGTTTAATTGAGCGATCTTTATTCAACCATTGTCCTAAATCTGTTCCTGCTTCATCACATAATTGCTCTGTGACTTTGGTGGGAATTTCCTTAACTAAAATAGGGGGGAAAGCTGCAATTAATCCTAGTTCTTGAAACTTATTGCGTAAGGGATAAACGGGTTCATCCTCTCCTCCTCCTGACTCTAATAAACCAATTACTTGTTTATGATGAGCAGCGGCCAAAATAGTGTTTAAAGCTGCTTGGTCTGTAATGGAAGATTGGGGAGGCATTGCAATCACTAAACCCGCCGCTTGTGCAACTAATTCTCTAATTTCTTGGGGTTCGGCATCATTGAGAGCTACTAATTCTATGGCCACGCCTGTTTTTGTAATACCAGAGGCGATCGCTCTTACTAAACTCTCACTATAACCGTAATCTTCAACATAAAATAAAGCCACTAATGTCTCTGTTTTAGCTTGACTTAAACTCCAAGTTTGATAACGTCCTATCCATTCAGCAATAGAGTGTTTTAGTAAAGGACCATGACCTGTGGCAACTGTTTTTATTTCTAATTTGTCAATCCGCTTTAAAGCTGCCAAAACAGACCGCGCATTCGGCCCCATGAGACAATCATAATAATATGCAAAGTCTTCTTCGATTGCAGTAAAATTCTCATCATAAGTCTGATCATCACAGTAGTGCATTCCAAACACGTCACAGGTGTAAAGAATACTAGTTCTATGGTCATAGGTGAAGATGGTATCAGGCCAATGTAAATTAGGGGCAGAAATAAATTCTAATTCGTGTCCGTTTCCCAAATCTAGGCGTTCTCCACTTTTTACCAGCATTGATTTAAAGGGCTGGTGAACCATATCTTCTAAAAATTTTATTGCTACTTTAGCCCCAACAACAGTAATATCAGGAGCTAATTGCAAAATATCTTTAACTAAGCCACTATGGTCTGGTTCAGTGTGACTAACAATCAAATAATCAATCTGATTTATGTCAATTAATCCGTTAATCACTTCTAGATACAATTGGTGAAATTTGCGGTGAGAAGTATCAACTAAGGCTATTTTTTCACCTTGAATTAAGAAGGAATTATACGTTGTGCCATTTCTTAAACCAAACTCAACATCAAAACGTTCTCTATCCCAATCAAGACAACGAATAGCAGTTGTTTGAGGAGCAATTTCTACCGTTTCAATTGTCAACCGTCCAGGGTTGGAACTAACTTGATTAAGCTGTGTGAGTGTAACCATTAGTTTTGTCCAAAAATCTATTATGTATAGTGAGTTTCCTTATCTCTTATGTTTACTTGAAAACTTCAATAAGTAAAATGCTAATTTCTAAAGTAATTGATTAGTAAATTTTATTATTTGTAGAATTGAATAATCATGAAAAAGTTAAATAGTGGCAATAAGTTTAATAAATATAGCTGGGGAGTAAGGAGTAGGAAGTGGGGAGTGGGGTAAAAGCCTTTCGGTGTATAACTTTTATGATAAATTTATGTCCTAACGTCCTTGGCGGTTGCTATATGACTAAATAACGGAAGCCTCGCTTGCGGGGTGGGGTTAGGGGTGGGGTGACCTGATATAACTTCCTTGACGGTTGCTATAAATTTCCACCTACAGCAGTTTTCATGTATTTAGACCACACTCATGTATTTCTCTCTGCTCCTCTGCGCCTCTGCGTGAGATAAAAAAGATGTGGTTCATTTACCTGAAAATCGCTGTAAACTGCTAAAACCAGGAATTGGGCTGTTGCAAAAATTCCTTTTCCGCCACAGTAGAATTACGTCCTAAAATGCTATTACGATGGGGGAAACGCCCAAAACGCTCAATTATTTTCTTATGTATCAATGAGTGTTCAATTGCTGTAGCACTATCAGGATCGTGGCTCAGTTGCTGAAATAGCTTCACACACTGACGCTGATGGCTGAGGTTTTCACTGTGTTCAAAAGGTAAATAAATAAACCAACGTTGTACAGGCAACAATTGGGAATCATAACCTCTCACAACTGCTTGTTGGGCGGCGGAAAGTGCTTCCCAGTCAGTTGCAAAGGCTTCCGCTTGACCACGGAACATATTTCGGGGAAACTGATCTAACAGTATGATTAGTGCTAAACAGGTATCTGGTGCATCGATCCAGTTGTCTAGATATCCACCTGCTGCCTTTTCATAAGTGGAAAAAAACCGATTACGGATTTCCTGATCAAATTCCCCATTTTCCCTAAACCAATCAGCCTGGGGTTTGCCATAGTCAAATGCATCCGGATGACCAAACCAAAATTCCAAAATTGTTTTTGCCTGTGACATCGCCTTTATTGAACCTTACACAAAACTTGTCGCATTTTACGCATATTTGCAGGCAATTCCAAATTCATGGCTTGTTGAATGAAAATTGCAGGAATGGGGATATTAGGTGTGGCTTTGACTTGATATGTTAATAAAGTACCATTACCATAGTCTTTTAAATCTAACATGGCGGTGAAATCGAGGAAAGACCCCTTCTCCATGCGGAATTGAATTTGCTTTCCTAGTAACTCTACGACATTGAGGTAAATTTCCACTTGGGCTGTCAAAAATAAGAAATTTTTCTGTGCTGCTTGATATAACCGTTTTGCTTCACCTTGGGATATGACCTCGCTTTTGGTGATATCAGGAAAGTATTGTACCCAACGAGGGTAATCAATTAATTGCTGCCATACCCGCGATCGCACTAATGGTAAGTACATACAGGCGGTAACAGAACCACCCCAAGCTGTGTGAGATTCGGTTTGTACCAAAACTTCACCACCCATCACTGACAATTGCTTGTCTTGATTCCAAGGCATATTCATACCTTTAATCATCGAGTCTGAGATATTTGAAATATAAGATGCAGTCATATTAATTTCCGTTACTCCTCAACTTCTCCACCGGTTAGCGCTGAAACTGCAAACTATTAAATAGGGTTGAGTTCAACTAACTCAATTTCAGTACCAGTGCTATGGTGCTGAAACTAGTAATGTTTAAGAAATTATTCTGGAATTATATGGTAAAAACTGTATGTTTTATGACTCTTTATCAAAACTATAAGTTAGGTAAGGTGAAAATATCACTACCTGGAGATGAAAATCCCGCTATCAACAGCTAAAATGGTATTCTTGATTTCAAAGGGAAATGAAGTGAATCAATCTTCCTTAAATCGGACATTAAACCAAATTTTCGGTATTCTTCTCGGTATTGGATTAGCTATGTGGGTACTGAGAGGTTTTGGTATTTTGACGTTTCTACCTGGGGGAATCATTGGGCTATTTTTACTAGGGGCGATCGCCGTGGGGATTCTTAGTTATGTGCAGAGAACCTGGTGGCGCTTTTAAACTAAATATAGTGGTAAAATATACACTAATATGGAAAAGTATATCTGTACTATTTGCGGCTACGAATATGACCCCGAAATCGGTGATCCCGATAGCGGTATCGCCCCCGGAACACCCTTTGAAGATATTCCAGAGGATTGGGTGTGTCCAGTGTGCGGGGCGACCAAAGACTTATTTGAAATCCTAGAAGTGTAAAAAATAATCAGTATTTGTCATTGAATAATCAAGTGTTGCCGTTAAATATTGTAGTTGTTGGGGGTGGGGCGGCCGGATTTTTCGGCGCGATCGCCTGTGCAGAAGCTAATCCTCAAGCCCAAGTCACATTAATCGAAGCTAGTCGTCAACCACTGGCTAAAGTTCTGATTTCCGGCGGTGGACGCTGTAACGTAACTCACGCTTGCTTTGAACCCGCCAGATTAGTGCAAAATTACCCCAGAGGTGGGAAAGCGCTGCGGGGTGCTTTTACTCGCTTTCAAGCTCAAGATACCGTAGATTGGTTTACAGACCAGGGTGTACATCTCAAAACCGAAGCCGATGGGCGAATGTTTCCCATTACAGATAATTCCGAAACAATTGCAGAATGTCTGATTAAAGCCACATCAAAAGCTGGGATAGAATTACGACTAGAGACACCAGTAATTTCCGCAAAACTACTGCATCCGGGATTTGAAATTTTCTTAAAATCGCGAGAAACCCAAAAATGCGATCGCCTCCTCTTAGCCACAGGAAGCAACCCTCTAGGTTATAAAATCGCCAGAGAATTTGGTCATCAAATCGAACCCCCTGTACCCTCCTTATTTACCTTTAACATTCCTGATCCCAAACTCAGGTCATTAGCTGGTGTTAGCCTCAACTCTGTACAAATCCGGTTAGCTGGTACAGGTAAACCCCCTCTACAACAAACAGGGCCATTGTTAATTACCCACTGGGGAATCAGCGGACCTGCTGTCCTCAAACTTTCCGCCTGGGGTGCTAGATTTCTCCACGAAAACCGCTATCAAGCCACATTATTAGTCAATTGGCTACCGGAGTTCAACCAGGAACAAGTGCGGCAAAAAATCCTAGATGTGAAGACACAATGGGGTCAAAAGGCGATCGCCCTCCATCGTGGCATTGACCTACCCCATCGCCTCTGGCAATATATTGTAGACCGTGCAGGCATCACCACAGAAGACCGTTGGGCGGAACTCTCCAAACCTAAATTAAATCAACTAGTCCAAGAACTAACTCAAGGCGAATACCCCATCACAGGTAAAGGCGTTTTTAAAGAAGAATTTGTCACCTGTGGCGGTGTCAACCTGAAAGAAATTAACTTTAAAACAATGGAAAGCCGATTAATTCCAGGTCTTTACTTCGCTGGAGAAATTTTAGACATTGATGGGATTACAGGTGGTTTTAACTTCCAAAGTGCTTGGACAACCTCATACTTAGCAGGTATTGCAATGGGGAGTAGGGAGTAGGGAATGTGGGGAATGTGGGGAGAAATATTTTCAGTTTCCAATACCCAATACCCAATCCCCAGTCCCCAATACCCAATCCCCAGTCCCCAATCACCAATCACCAATCACCAATCCCCAGTCCCCAGTCCCCAGTCCCCAGTTACCTGATCACAGTTAAATTTTCACCGGGGAAATATTTGGCTGCATGGTAAAAATAACTACTAGATTCATTCATTTGACTGACACCATTTACCACCAAACCTAAGACATTATGACTGGTTTTTGCCAACAACTCCTGAGTTGCAGCAGCACTGCTGTAATCAATCACACCAGGTCTAGTTACCAACAAAATGCCATCTGACATTCGGCTTAAACTGACAGCATCGGCAGCCACTAACAAAGGAGGCGCATCAATAATCACAAAATCATACTGAGATAAAAAATCATCAATTAATGAAGCCATCCGCTTGGAATCTAGCAAAGCTAGTGGGTTGGGAGGACGAACTCCAGCAGTTAAAACATGAAGATTATCCATCACGTGATGAACAGCAGTTTCAAACTCATTCTCACCGACAAGAACTTCACTTAAACCGATTCTATTGTTTACTTGCCAAAGATGATGTTGAGTGGGAACCCGCATATCTGCATCAATTAACAGCACCTTACGTCCTAGTTGAGCGATCGCAGCAGCTAAATTTGCCGAAACTGTAGACTTACCTTCTTTAGGAACTGCACTACTAACTACTATAGTTTTCACCACCTCATCAGAACTCAGGAACTTCAAGTTAGCTTGAATCATCCGGTAAATTTCGCTAGTCAGGGAATGAGGGTGATCTCTCACAGCCACCTCTGGACGGTTTAACTCCGAATCATCATCGCGGAAACGTAGTTTTTGCCTTGAGAGAGGAATCACACCCAGCAATGTATAGCGAAATACCTCTGTAACTTCCTGGAGTGTTTTCAGAGATTTATCCTTAATCTCGAACAACAGCACACTAGCAGTAGCCAAAAATCCACCCAACATCACACCCAAAACCACAACAATCAATTTCTTACTTGCGGCTGGGTTGTTAGGAACTCTTGACTCAGAAATAATCCTAGCATTGGGTGTATTCACATTTTCTGCTAATTGTAATTCTTGCACCTTTTTGAGTAGGGTTTGATATGTAGATTGCGCTACATCAATTTTCCGTTCTAACTCCCGTTGAGTTTCTTCCAACTGCGGTATAACTCTCATGCGTGCTTCATAAGCAGAACGGGAATTAGATAAAGATACTAACCTTTGATCTAAGCCAAAGCGCTGCACTTCTAGTTGCAGGAAATTTTGGATCAAGTTTTGTCTAAGTTGATCAATTTGCAACAAACTTTTAGGGATTTGAGTTTGTTGTCCTAAAGTTTCCTCAATTTGTTCTTGTAGCAGTGTGATTAAATTAGCCTTTCTCGCTTCTAGACTAATAATTACAGGATTTTCATTCTGAAACCGACTCCCTTCATTAGCTAACTGTCTTTCTACATCTTGCAACTGTGCCAACACTCCCTGAATAGCAGGAGACTGACTCAGAGTACTTACCGCGATCGCTTCCTGAGAATTTAAAGCTAATTTTTGACGTAGTTCCTGACTTTGAGCATTAATATCAGCTAATTGAGCCTTAACTGTATTCATCTCCTGATCTAAATTGCCAACAATTCCGACACTTATCCGTGTTTCCTCTCCTAAATCTGCAATACTATGTTGCTGTTTAAACATCCTCAGCGCCGCCTCTGCCTTCCGCATTGTAGCTTGAGTATGGGGCAGTTGTCTGGACATAAAACTGCGAGTAATTTCCGCTTCTCGCCGATTTGTCAACACCTCATTTTCTAAATAAAGACTCATGACAGTGTTAACTACAGCCGCAGCTTCTTCCGGATTACGGCTAGTATAACTCAGCTGCAAAACATCAGTCCCTCCAATAATTCTCAGTGTTAGTTGCTTTTGTAGATATTCAACTTTCAGCAGTTCACCATCGCTATTTTTCAGTTCCAGTTTATCTATGACCTGCTGTAATAAAAGCGGAGAAGAAATAACTTCTATCTGTGTGCTAATCGGGTTTTGATCAGACATCAAACTCCTCAAAGATCCCGCTTCATCACCTTCATTAAAATTGGGTACAAGACTAGTGCCGACAATCTTAAAAGAAGGCATTCTAAAGAGAATTTTACCCTCAGCCTCATAGGATGGCTTGAGGAAAGTTGTTGCTGCAACACTCAGGGCAACAGTACCTATAAAAATAGTGCTGATAGGTAGCCATCGTCTTTTAATTATTCTGAAGTAACGAATCAAGTCTAAATCGAGAGATTCTCTATATTCCATAATTTTTTATTATTAAACTTGTTTTATTATTAAACTTGCGAAATTGATTTTTTTATAGCAGTTCCCATGCTCGTAAGGTACAAAGTTTTTTAGTTTTAGGGAACAGGGAACAGGGAACAGGGAACAGGGAATAAATTGGTGTGTACTTCATGAGACTGGGAAAGGCTATATTCAGAAAATTACCAAATTATTCTGTCAAAATTGATTAAATTCCCACTTCTTATATCAACAAGAGATTAAAGATAATTTTCGCAAAATGCTATATTTTTTTAGTAACTACCGTTAAACGAATTACTGACTACAGTGTATACTAACTCCATTAGAAACAGGTATCACTAGCAACAAAATCTACTTTTTTGAAGAAAGTATGAGATATCTGATTGATGGTCAACGCCCATATATTGCAAATATCTCATACATAGGTGCTTAAACGAGTATTGTTAGGTTAACGCAGGGGAGCATTGTTAAAAGCATTAGACATCGCATTCCAAGCTAATTTACGCTGCATTTGATCATCCAAAGGTAGAGGACGAACAGGCGCTTGATCAGAACGAGCAGCAAATTCTGTCAGCCAAGTATAGCGATCGCTCAATCCCCAATTTAGCACAGCAACCACAGCTCGCTCATTCAAAACAGTTGCGAGATAATCTTGATAGACTCCAGCCACAGTTTGATCACGCGCTTGGATATTTATTGGTAACTGATTATCTGTCACGTCAATTTCTGTAATCAGAATTTTTAAACCAAGATTAGCGACCTCGGTCAAAAAGTTCCGCAGTTTCTGAGCATTAAAGCGAGTTTCACCACCAATTAAATGAGCTTGGATACCCAAAGCATGAATTGGTGTTCCTTGGGCTTTCAACCTTTCTAATAGCCTTAAAACAGCATTTCTTTTAGCTTCGTCTTGAGGTGTATCATAGTCCAATCCGTAGTCATTATAGACCAACATAGCATTGGGGTCAGCCTGAGCTGCCGTCCTAAAAGCCAGATTGATATAGTCTTCACCCAACCAATTCAGCCAAGGAGTATTTCGTAATCCATTACTGCGTCCATCAGGAATGTGAATTGCTTCATTCACTACATCCCAAGAATGGATTCTACCTCGATAGTGATTAACAACAGTTGTAATATGATCCAAAAATAACTGTCTAGCATTTCTAAAATTGACCACACTACCAAACCATTGTGGCAAAGCACCAACTTCATGCCAAATTAAAGTGTGGCCACGGAACAAAAGTCCATTGGTTTGAGCAAAATTAAACAACCAATCAGCCGGTCCAAAATCAAAGGTACTCGGTGTCGGGCGTAAAAAATTCCACTTTAGTTCCCATTCTGGGACAATCATCGCACATTCACGCACTACAGCCTGTGCAAATTGAGTGTCTGAAGATACAGCATACTGGCGCACAGCAGCCCCATAAATTAATCCCTTGTTAGCGGCTCGTTGGCGTAAAGGCGTATTACCTAAACTAGCGAAATTAAAGTTGTTCAACGTTGGCGGATTCAATGTGGGCTGCGTCAAATTGAATGACGGATTCATAAATTGATGAGCCAGCGTAGATGCACCGAGACCAGTCAATCCTCCCAGACCTAACAACAGTGTCTGTCGCCGAGTAAATAATCTCTCTGAAGCCGAGGTATGGGATCTCAAATAATTCATGTTTTTGTATGCGATTTCAAATCAACATTTTTCTACAGTTAGAGTTATTTTTTCAACTCACGTCCGTTGTAATTATGCCACAAATCTAGTAACAATAGTTTTAATAAAAACCAAGGCTCCAGTAAATACCGTCGCCATAATCTTTTAGGTTCAGCAATCAGACGAAATAGCCATTCTAAACCAGTTTTACCAGCCCATCTTGGCGGAGTAGGAATTGCCCCTGCAACATAATCAATAGCGGCTCCACAGGGTAAAATCACATTAGTAGAAATTTGATCTAAATTGTCTATAATCCAGTTTTCCTGTCGTGGCATACCCATACCCACCATCAAAATGTGCGGCTGATATTGATTAATCTGTGTGAGGATTTCTTGATTTTCTGGGCTATCCTGACAACTATTAAAATAACCATTGGCCGTGACTATTTGTAAGTCATTAAACTTTTGTCGAAAAACCTCCACACCCGTTTCTGCAATTCCTGGTTTTGAACCCAAATAAAATACGCGCCAGCCCCGTTCAGCCGCCGCCGCCATTAACGGATTAATCCAATCTACATAAGTCACTCTTTGCTCACGTTCTAGAGAAAAACCTAAAAATTTTCCCAACAATACCAAAGCCATCCCGTCTATATGTACATATTTCGCCTGAGCATAACAATCCCGCATTTTGGAATTGTGATGATAATTATAAACACTATGCAAATTATGATGAGCAATTATCCACTTCTTTTGCTGATCAACAGCTTCACCAATCAAAGCATTAAGCTGAGAAATAGACAGAGGGTGAATAGTCACACCTAAAATTGCAATTGGCTGAGGAATATCCCCTTCATCTAAAGAGTTTTTCATAAGATTCCACCATTGTTTCTACAGAAAATAAAGATGCACGTTTTAAAGAAGATTGACGCAAATTTTCAGCCAACTCTGAAGAATCTAGGATTTCTTGCACAGATATTGCTATTTTTTCAGCATTATCTGAAGGTACAATGAGGCCTGCATCACCCAAAACTTCCCGCATGGCTGGTATATCACCCCCAACTATAGGTATACCCAAACCCATAGCCTCTACTAAAGCCATTGGCATTGCTTCATATAAAGAAGGAAATACAAACACATCTGAAATACATAGCAAATCCAAGACATCCTCAGATTTCATCTCACCTAAAAAATGAACTCTCTCCTCTAATTTCAAGGTGGAAACTTTTTCCTGCAAGGTTGTTCTTAATTCACCGTCACCTATGAGAATTAAATGAGCTTCAGGTATATATAGCAGTGCTTCAATCAAAGTAGTTTGATTCTTTTGCAGAGCCAATCTACCAACATTCACCAGTAAAGGGATATCGGCTGGTAAATTCCAACGGGTAAGAACTTCTTTAGCAGAATTTTGGGGATTTAATTGCGGGATACCATTATATATTTTTCTTACATATTTTTTATACTTTAATGGGTAGTCAACTACGGAATCTACCACCACCTGGGAAACTGCTATATTTGCAGTGTAAAAAGCTCTTGTGCCTAAAACCCTATCGACAAACCTTGCTGCTTTGGGATAAGTCTGGACTGGGTTATGTTGAACTGCTAATCTTCCCGGTACGCCACAAAATTTAGCTATAAACTGACCGATAACATTCGCATAGTGAGTATGGGTAATCAAAATATCCGGCTTATGCGATCGCAGTAACTCTTGAAACTTAAATATAATCTGTAAGTAATCTAACCCAGAAGGTGGATGTTCTAATAAAACTTTTACACCTGGAAAATCCACATAGGTAGGACGTTTAAGATACAAAAACCATACTTCTGCATCATAACCGCGATTTTGCAGAGCTTCGTTAAGTAGCATGGCGACTCGTTGCGCTCCACCAGCTTCCATTTGCGTAACTAATTGAACAATTTTCATACTTAAGTTTCAATTATGAGGGATAAAGTTTACTATGATTGAAAACAGCCTACAAGAAAAAAATTAATTATCATTGCTGGATATCAACAAATTTTATATTTGATGTAAATGAATTTTGGGGATTTTTATATATTGATTTTCTTCAAGGAATCAGGATATTTTAACATTGATAGAATTACCGTTACATAGAGCAACCAATAAATTTCATTTTGCCGTAATAAAGCGCTTTCAGTTTGGTTAGATAACCAAAAGTAAATCATACACAGGATCGGCCAAAAACCATCCCAACTTTTGCTTATTCGTACCCAAGCTAATCCCTTGAATGCATTTACTAAAAATCCTAATAAATATATAGATAATCCCACTAAACCTAAATCTAACCAAGTATCTAACAAACCATTATGAGAGTTAGGAGGGTTCCATTTTGTGGCTCTCCAAACATAAGCAGATTCACTATCCCACTCACCCCAAAACCCACTAAAACCATAACCTAACCAAGGGCGCTCCCAAATTTTATCTAACACTGCTGGCCAAAGGTCTGCACGTCCTGTCAGGGTGGTATCTTTACCCATAGCACCCAAGAGATATTCTAGATTATCTACGATTGCTAAATATGAAAATTGTCCGATGACAGCTAACAAAAGCAGGGTTGGAAGCATCAGTATATATGGTAAACGGACTGTTTTAATGAAGAACAAAGCAATCAGAATAATTAAAAAGTTAATAACTGATGAAGATGATCTAGCTAGCAATAAAAGAATCATGGAAAATCCCAATCCTACCCATAATAAGCATCTGTATTTATTTTGGTTTAGGGCTGTCAGTAAAAAAATCAAGCCACTTAAAATCATGACTTTTCCTAAAACATTTTTATGAGTAAATATTCCCCGCCATGCGCCTGCGTGTTTACCCCCCATGATTCCATATTTAGGTAAGGCGACAATAAATAGCAAACTGAGGATAATCACTATTCCAAAAGTCCAGGCTAGTAACTGAAGTTGTTCTTTTAAACTATACCGAGTCCCTAAGTAAACTCCAAATAAGGTAGTACCCAGTAGTGCTACGCTACGAACTAAGGTAGTGCTTGGTACAGGACTCCATAAATAGGAGAGGAAACACAGTCCTATTAATACAATTATGTATCTATCTTTACTCATAATTGTCAGGACTTTCTTCCAGCGTAAAACCAGTAGAAAGAAAGAAATTGCATAGTTGAGGAAGAAAACAAGTTGAATTAAGGCATAATTTGCTGTGACTATAGAGTTATCACCTTCGCTGGCTCCTCCTGATAAAATTACAGCTAATGGACCTCCTGTATAATTGACTAAGGAAACTACTGTGAATATCTGTTCAGCCAGGATTAGGCGTTTATTCATAAATAGAATACAGAACTAAGATGACTTGTAATGGGATGTTTTTTGGGGTTTTTTATTCAAAAGAAAACGCATTACTTGACGGAAATTTTTCGGGATAAACCACATGGATAAATATAGTAATATATCCAGACTGCGAGGTTTACCAAATCTGATGGCTTGCCATAGAATGGGGATAAAGCTTTGATAATTGCGGTCTGTGGCTGCTTGGGAACTAACAACTGTGGTGACAAATGCTGAATATGCTTTTGGGGTGACTATATGGCGCACGGAGTTAATCCAATTTAAGGAATATTCCCAGTTATTGATGTTACTTAAGCTTTTGCGTTTGGGGTTATAAACGGCATTGAATTTAACTAGGGGTTCAGGGACAAATTCTATGCCGACATTTTTGTTTAGAGTAGCCCTAATTAACCAGTCAAAATCTTCATGTCTGGGTAAATCTTCATTAAAAGGTGTGGCTTCTAATAATTCTTTTTTTGTAAAAATTGTAGGGGTAGCGATAAAAGTTTCACCCAGAAATAACGAGTTACGAACAAATAAGTATTCGCTCACAGATTCGGCGGGAAAGGGTAGTCTTTTAGGCCAAATTAATTCCCCATTTGCGGTTTGGGCAAAGAAGCGACAGGAAATAATAGGAAAAGTGTAAGATGACTGATGCGCTAGTTCTATTTGACGCTGGATTTTTTGGGGAAGCCATTCGTCATCATCATCCAGAAAGGCTATCCAAGTTCCTTTTGCTTCTTTAACACCAATGTTTCTCGCACCTGCAGGACCGATATTAACTGGTAATGCGATGACTCTGAGTCGTGGGTCTTCTATTTTTTTGAGTTCATTAACTGTAGCTTCATCGGGTCCATCTATGACGACAATGACTTCTAGGGATTGTATGGTTTGAGTTAAGGCGCTTTTGGCTGCTTTGCTAGCCATATCTGGCCTGTTGCGTGTAGGGATAACTGCACTTACTAATTCTTGGCTATGTTGAGTCATAATTTTTGTGCGATACTTTAAGGGTTTTTATGTTTTTTTGCTAGTGATTAAATTTAAGAAAACTTGAGAAAAAATTGCGGAATGAACACCTATATATTTAACAGCTAAACAATAAATTATGACATTATCTAAGATAACTGCTGTGGATGTGGCTATGGCTGCGCCAATAATGCCAAATTGAGGAATTAAAATGGAGTTTAAAACTATGTTGGTGATGGCTGTAAAGCATCTGACACGGGCGCTTTGATCTTGGTGTCCTGTGAGATCAAGCATATATCCCACTGGACCTGTGGCTGAATTAATCAGTTGTCCTAATGCCAAGATGACTAGAGGCCATTTTGCTGCGATAAATTCAGCGCCAAACATTCCCAAGATGTAGTCACTAAATAAACACAGGAAGAGGGTAATGATCATGCTTGGCCAAAAAACCAAGTGTGCCATTGTTGTCATCATTTTTTGTAATTCGATGCGATCGCCTGCTGTATAAAGTGAGGCAATGGTGGGGGCGGCGATCGCTTCTACTGCCATATAGACAAAACTGGCTAAATAGGAGGTTTTTGTGGCTGCATTATACAAAGCAACTTGGGCTGGCCCTAATATGACTCCAATCATCAAAATATCAGTTTGATAGAGGATGATCACAAAGCCAACAATCAACAATAAAGGTAGTGAAACACGCAGCCACGAACGTAGTTCATAGATGGGTGTGGTTTTTTCCCCTTGACTTAGTAAGCCTTGATGAATCAGCAGTTGTTGACTAAATATTAAAAGCACGTATGTTATTATTGTAATAATAAATACTAGTTGACTGGATATTTGTCCAGTTTCTACCAATTGAAGTATTACCCAAGTACCGATGATAAATAGCACAGGACGCAGGACTTTACTGGGGCCATAGGCTGCTACCATTAGCCGACTACCGCGAAAAAAGTTCCCTTGTAAGTTCTCTAAAGCTAGTAGTGGGACTGTCCAAATTCCAAATAGGATGGGAATGAGATTTTCTACTTGTCTGTAGTAGTTTACTGACAGCACTATCAGTGTCAATAATATAGACATCCCGACACTGGAAGCAAAGGTCAGTCGGGAACTACCGCGAATTACTCCTTGAAATCGTCCCCAATCACCTTTGGTGGTGTATTCAGGAATGAAGCGTAAGACTGCAACAGGTATACCCAAATTGGAAATCACTGCACAAATTGTCGCCCATGCCAAAATATAGGTATAGAGTCCGTATTCCTCACTTCCCATAACTCTGGCCAGGAAAACTTGCAGTAGATATCCTAAACCCACACCCAACACTTGAATGACAAAAGCTATGCCGGCTTTTTTGATAAAAGAAGCCATCAACCCTGGCTGTTGAATCTTTTTGATGATTTGAGCAATACTCTCCCGTTTATTCATTGAATCAAATCTGCCTTCCCAGTAGCTTTTTTTGACATTTACAAATTCTCCTATTGATATTTATCAAAAAATCCTGAAGAAATCAAAGATTATCTGCCAGTCACTTAGATGATGCTGCTATCAGTTTATTTGTTGGCTATTTTAATCAAATCTAATCAAAACCAGGAATATTATAATTTTTTCATTGGAGATTTACCAATTATCTCTATCTCTAATTTGAGTAATAATTTACATTACAGCAGTTTGGGAATTTGGCAAAGATATAAGCTCAAGATTAGATACTGGGGAAGGAGTTAGAATTAAGTGCTTTTCTAAAATTTTGTTTGTGATATTTCAATTTTGCAAATTGCAATGAATGATCAATGAAAAGAAATTTTAATTAGTTTTTGGAAGTATCCGCTCTTTTTCCGAGCATAGTAGGTAATATACCGAGTTACTGATATATTTTTGCTATTTTTTCACTAACCCGGTTTATTACACATACGCTAAATATTAGTATGCCCCTTTTTTATTGAAAACTACTCCCACTGTCCGCACTAAAATTTCAAAATCTAATTTTATTGACCAATTTTCAATGTAATTAAGATCGAGATTTATGACTTGCTCAAAATCTAAAATATCTGAGCGTCCTGACACTTGCCAAAGTCCTGTGACACCTGGGAGAACTTTTTGGCGAATGAAGTGGCGTTCTGAAAAATGATCTACATCTCTAGTGGGTAAGGGACGAGGACCAACTAAACTCATTTCTCCTAGTAAAACGTTAAATAGTTGGGGTAATTCGTCTAAACTGTAACGGCGGAGAAATTTACCTACACGGGTGACACGTGGATCATCTTTGATTTTAAATAGTACACCATCTTTAGTTTCGTTTAAGGCTTCTAATTCTTTTTGGAGTTTGTCTGCATTAGTTCTCATCGTGCGAAACTTCCAGACTTGAAATGTGCTTCTACTCAGTCCTACACGAGTTTGTCTATAAAATACTGGACCTGGGGAATCTAGTTTAATAGCTGCGGCGATCGCCAGATAAACAGGAAAGGTAAAAACCAGAAATAAAGCTGTAAAGCAAAAGTCAAAACTCCGCTTAATCCAAAAGTCTTTACCTGTAATTACTGGAGCGCGAAAGGTTAAAGAAGTCATTCCTCCAATTTTCTTCATTTCTACATTTCTGTAGATTGGTTTTAAGTCCATCGGCAAAATATGTACTGTTATCCCCGATGCTTGAAATAACCAACACAAGAACATTCTGTTTTTGATCGCTTCCCAATCAATAAAAATTTCTGTTATGCCCAATTGCTGCATCTGTTCTAGAGTGGCTTGGCGATAGTCTCTATCTAATGCTTTAGCCTCTGCACTTCCGGAAATTACATATCCTTTTTCTTTTTTGACTAAATTAATTACAGCATCATGATTTTCTGGATCAGCAATTACAAAGGAAAAATTCCGCCCCAATATTTTTCGTCGGCGCAAATATTCTAGATTCAGATCGACGAAAAATCTCCCCCCGCATACGAAAGATATACTCAGCAGCCAGGATAAAATAAACCCAGTGCGGGGAATTGCGACGATGGGCTGATATAAAAAACAGAAAACTAAAATTAACACCTGGGTAAAGGTTAATGTTTTAATAATCCGTCCGTAGTCACAACGACTTGCACCTGATTTATAAGTACCTTGAAGAATCAGTGATGCTATTTGCAACATAACTAACCCAGGTATGTAGAGATCCGGATTATCCCACAGGGAATTTACTGATAAAGGATTATCTTGGACTAATACCCACGCTAAATATAAAACCATCCAGTCTACTGTGGTCAGTGTTACCATTCTGAGCCACCACAACCCTCTTCTGACTTTTACAGCTGAAGGCGCACGTAAATCTAGAGGCGCTTTACTTAGTTTATCGCTGGTATTACTAGTTGTAATGCTCTGACTATTCATAAATATTGATGCGTTGGTGTAGTTGCAAACCCTGAGTAACTTTGTCTAAATTATTACGGTTTATTTCCGTCCTATTTTGACTTAATTGGTGATAGAACTGATCAACTATCTCTGCATAAAAATATGTTACTAGCTGTATGCTTTATCATATACAAGCCGATTTTAACACTACTGTAATATAGATGATTAGTAAAAGTCTCGTAGTTATTTTGATATTTACAAAATTTTATCAGCATCAGTAAAAAAAAATACATAAAATTCATTGGGTAAAGTATACATTTATGCTATGTCAGTTAAATACTAGAAAATAATTTGGAGTAATATTGAGCTAAATACTGGTATTTATAGAGTTTATGCGGCGAATTTGCGAATATTTCGGGAATGAGTTATTTCAAGATAAACTCTATTGAAAATGATCATGACTTTGCCTTTGTAGTTGACCTTGAGATATATCACTATGAAATTTAGCGAAATCGTCAGTAAACTTGCTGAAGGTGCTACGGATAATAGCCTCAGCTATGGACAACATACCAACCCAGAAATTACGGGTTTAGCGGCTTTAGATGAGGCTAAACTTGGTGATCTGAGTTATGTAGAAGGAGCAAAATTTGCCTCTTTTGTCGCTGAGACAAGGGCTAGCGCTTTGATTTTGCCAGTAGATAAAAAATTACATTCACAAGCACAATCACGGGGTATGGCTTGGATAGCTACGCCAGAGCCTAGATTGCTTTTTGCTCAAGCGATCTCGCTGTTTTACCAACCATACCGCCCAGCACCAGAAGTTCATCCGACGGCAGTAATTCATCCCAGTGCCAAAATCGGTGATGATGTTTATATTGGTCCCCATGTTGTGATTCAGCCAGGGGTGGAAATTGGCAATGGTGTAATTATTCATCCTAATGTGGTGATTTATCCCGATACGAAGATAGGCGATCGCACCACCTTACACGCTAACTGTACAATTCATGAACGGACTCGCATCGGTGCAGATTGCGTAATTCATAGTGGGGCTGTCATCGGTGCAGAAGGCTTTGGTTTTGTGCCTACCCGCACTGGTTGGTTAAAAATGGAACAATCTGGCTACACTGTCTTAGAAGACCATGTGGAAGTTGGCTGCAATAGTGCCATTGACCGTCCAGCCGTGGGAGAAACTAGAGTAGGTAGTTATACAATAATTGACAACTTAGTCCAAATAGGGCATGGTTGCCAAATTGGTTTTGGTTGTGCGATCGCAGGTCAAGCCGGACTAGCTGGAGGCGTGAAATTAGGGAATCGCGTCATCTTGGCGGGACAGTCAGGGGTTGGTAATCAAGTAACAATTGGTGATGGAGTGATCGCCTCTGCTAAAGCCGGGGTTCATAGTGATGTTCCACCAGGAGAAACTGTCTCTGGAATGCCAGCAATTCCCCATAAATTATATCTTAAGGTGTCTGCTATATATAATCGCCTGCCAGAAATGTATCAATCCTTCAGGCAATTACAACGCCAGTCAGGAAAGAAGTAAGTGGGGAGTGTGGGGAAGAAGCAAGGGTGCAGGGGGCAGGGGAGAAGAAGCAGGAGGAAGGCTTTGCCTGATCTTAGTCGTAAAGCCTACGGCATAGCTGCACTTAATGGGTAGCATCCCGAAAAGTAGGACTAATGACCAATGACTAATAACTAATTCCTAATTTTTCCAACACTGACTTAGTAGAAACGATGTGACGATCTAAACCTAACTCCTGGGGGCTAACTCCTAAAGCCAAAGCTATTAATTGCGGTAAATGTAGGATTGGTAAACCAAGGCGTTGCTCAATTACTTTTTCTACTTCTGGCTGACGAGAATCTAAATTCAGATGGCACAATGGACAAGGAGTCACAATACAATCAGCACCATTAGCTAAAGCCTCTTGAATGTGCATCCCAGCCATTTTGAAAGATTCCTTAGTGGCGTAACTAGAAAGAGGCCAGCCACAACATTGGGTACGTCCACGGTAATAAATTGGTGTTGCACCTACAGCCCGAAACATATTTTCCATGCCTTCGGGGTGAAAAGGGTCATCATAGGGCATATACTTTTGAGCGCGCAGGAGATAGCAGCCGTAAAAAGCGGCACATTTCAATCCTGTTAACTTGCGAGTTACACGCTGAGTAATTTCCTCTAAACCATAATCTGTGAGTAAGGCATAGAGAATATGTTTAACTTCCGTACTCCCACGATAAGGGGAACACCCTTCTTTATTAAGTAAGCCATTGACTTGCTCAACATAGCCGGGGTTATCTGTTTGACACTGTTTCAGGTTTTCGTTGACATGACCAATTACACCCTGACAAGTGCTGCAATGGGTCAGTAAAGGGAGATTTAACTCTTCTGCTAAGGCGATATTACGGGCGTTAACAGTGTCTTCTAGTAATTGAGAATCTTCTTTAAATGTGCCGGAACCGCAGCAAGCAGCTTTTTTAAGTTCAATTAGTTCAATACCCAATGCTTGAGTCAATGCTTGAGTAGATAAATAAAGCTCTCGGCAAGCTCCTTGAGCTACACAACCAGGGTAATAAGCGTATTTTAGCTGAGGAGAGAGCATATAAGTATTTAAGGATCTTTACATTAAATTGTAGGAAATTGTAGGCGATCGCGCTATGTGTCCGAAGAAGCAAAAGTTTTTCTTCTACAAGGGTTTTAACCCAATCCCCACACCTCCCACACCTCCCACACTCCCCACACTTCCCACATCATGACCTAAATTAGAGGTGGTGTGAGTATGAGAGTTTTCTTTAGGAAAAGCCTTGGGTAGTATACGGGCGATCCCGCTTTCCGATAAGATGTATATGCTGAAAAGCACGTCGCCCACTAATAAAAAATTGTCAAGGATTGTGATCGTATGAGTCAAACAGAAATTTTTGCAAAGGTCAAGAAAATTGTTGTCGATCAACTCAGTGTTGAAGAGGACAAAATTACACCAGAAGCTCATTTTGCCAATGACCTGAATGCTGATTCCCTAGATACAGTGGAATTAGTCATGGCATTAGAAGAAGAATTTGATATTGAAATTCCCGATGAAGCCGCCGAAAAAATTACGACGGTTCAAGAAGCGGTGGATTACATCAACGACAAAGTTGCCGCATCTGCCTAAACAGCGATTGGGGATTGGGTATTGCACTTCGGCTACTTGTATTGAGCGTAGTTGAAATACGCTCATTGTTCGGGTACTGGGTATTAAGCACTGGTAATAATTGGATATAGATAAAAACCTTCTTAATAAACTATTATCGGGATTCTTCCCAAACCTGCTTCCCACTCCCCAGTTCCTATTTTTGCTGCTTTCTCGCCAATTTGAACTAAGAAATGACAGACTATAAACGTAAACGCGTTGTTGTAACTGGTGTTGGCGCGATTACACCCATTGGTAATACACCAGATGAATATTGGGAAGGCTTGTTAAGCGGACGCAATGGCATTAATACCATCACATTTTTTGATGCCTCTAGCCATGATTGCCGCATTGCAGGTGAAGTAAAAAACTTCGATCCACTGGCTTACATGGATCGCAAAGAAGCCAAGCGCATGGATCGGTTTGCCCAATTTGGAGTATCAGCGGCTAAACAAGCTGTAGCCGATGCCAAATTAGTCATTAATGAACTCAATGCTGAACAGGTGGGAGTGATGATTGGCTCTGGGGTTGGCGGATTGAAGGTTATGGAAGACCAACAAACTATCTACCTGAATCGAGGGCCAGATCGCTGTAGTCCATTCATGATTCCCATGATGATCGCTAACATGGCGGCGGGATTAACGGCAATTCACACCGGGGCTAAAGGGCCTAATTCCTGTGCTGTGACAGCCTGCGCCGCAGGTTCCAACGCCATTGGGGATGCTTTTCGCCTGATTCAAAATGGTTATGCTCAGGCAATGATTTGTGGGGGTTGTGAAGCCGCAATTACACCCTTGGGTTTAGCTGGTTTTGC
This sequence comes from Nodularia chucula CCY0103, assembly GCF_963923915.1. Taxonomy (NCBI): domain Bacteria; kingdom Bacillati; phylum Cyanobacteriota; class Cyanophyceae; order Nostocales; family Nodulariaceae; genus Nodularia; species Nodularia chucula. Next base: position 20,905 of record NZ_CAWUOL010000010.1, read on the forward strand.
TGCCGCCAGAGCGCTTTCTACTCGGAATGATGACCCGACTCATGCTTGTCGTCCTTTCGACCGCGATCGCGACGGGTTTGTTATGGGTGAAGGTGGAGGCGTTCTCATCCTAGAAGAGCTAGAACACGCTCTCAGTCGTGGCGCTCGCATTTATGCCGAAATGGTGGGTTATGGGATGACCTGTGACGCTTATCACATGACTGCCCCAGTTCCAGGAGGCGAAGGTGCAGCCAGAGCCATTCAACTAGCTCTCAAAGATGGCGGTATTACCCCGGATATGGTGAGTTACATTAATGCTCATGGTACTAGTACCCCAGCCAATGATTCCACGGAAACTGCGGCTATGAAAACCGCTTTGGGCGAACACATTTATCAAGTCGCCATCAGTTCCACCAAATCCATGACTGGACACCTTTTAGGCGGTTCCGGAGGCATTGAAGCCGTAGCAACGGTATTGGCGATCGCCCATGACCAGATTCCACCCACCATCAACCTGGAAAATCCCGATCCAGCCTGTGACCTAGATTATGTGCCTAATGTCAGCCGCGCTCAAACAGTGTCCGTGGCATTATCCAATTCCTTTGGCTTTGGTGGTCATAATGTCACACTAGCCTTTAAGAAGTACGCCTAAAACTTTCCAACCTGCCGTTTTTCGGCTCTCCTGAGATGATTGTGTGAAAAAAAGTAGCTCAAATATCCTTGATGGCTCAATCAAGGGTTCGTCATGCCCTAATTATTAGCCTGATTTATCACTAGAATCTCAGAAGTCCCGCTTGTCCATCAACAATAGGGAATGGGATGATAAAGATACTATCGGGAAAATTCAGTCAGTGATGCAGTTACCAAGTTGAAGGAGGAAACCTGATAACCTTTAACTGTTAACTGGTAACTGTGCAGAACAATCCCAGTTAGAAAAAAAGCTCCAAGAGTGTTAACCTGTCGTTAAGAATAAGAGATTATGGCTGTTGCAACCCAATCCCTCGAAGAACTTTGTATTAACTCGATTCGCTTTTTAGCCGTTGATGCTGTAGAAAAAGCCAAATCAGGACATCCAGGATTACCAATGGGCGCTGCGCCTATGGCTTTTGTCCTTTGGGATCGCTTCATGCGGTTTAATCCCAAAAATCCCAAGTGGTTCAACCGCGATCGCTTCGTCTTGTCTGCTGGTCATGGCTCCATGTTGCTGTACGCCCTGCTCTATTTGACAGGTTACGATAGCGTCACCATAGAAGATATCAAGCAATTCCGTCAATGGGGGTCTAAGACCCCAGGACACCCAGAAAACTTTGAAACTCCCGGTGTAGAAGTTACAACTGGCCCCTTGGGACAAGGTATTGCTAATGCAGTTGGTTTAGCAATGGCAGAAGCCCATTTAGCAGCTAAATACAACAAACCAGATGCCAAAATTGTTGACCACTACACTTACGTAATTTTGGGTGATGGTTGTAACATGGAAGGCATTTCCGGTGAAGCTGCTTCCTTCGCAGGTCACTTGGGATTAGGCAAACTCATTGCTTTGTACGACGACAACCACATCTCTATTGATGGTTCTACAGATGTAGCATTCACAGAAGATGTTTCCAAGCGTTTTGAAGCCTATGGCTGGCACGTCCTCCACGTTGCAGATGGTAACACCGATTTAGAGGGAATTGCCAAAGCCATTGAAACTGCCAAAGCTGTCACCGACAAACCCACCATGATTAAGGTGACAACCACCATCGGTTATGGTTCTCCCAACAAACAAAATACTGCTGGGGTTCACGGTGCGGCGCTGGGTGCAGAGGAAATTGCCTTAACTCGTAAACAACTCAATTGGGAACACGAGCCTTTCGTAGTTCCTCAAAATGCTTTAGACCACGCACGCAAAGCAGTAGAACGTGGTGCCGACTACGAAGCTGAGTGGAACAAGGTTTTTGCTGACTATAAAGCCAAATATCCCCAAGAAGCAGCCGAATTTGAACGTTACGTTAGCGGCAAACTTCCTGACGGTTGGGATAAGGTACTACCTAGCTACACCCCCGAAGACAAAGGACTTCCCACCCGCAAACACTCAGAAAATTGTCTGAATAAATTAGCAGCAGTTTTACCTGAATTAATTGGTGGTTCTGCTGACTTAACCCACTCTAACTTAACTGAAATCAAGGGTAAAGGCGACTTCCAAAAAGGACAATACCAAAATCCCAACATTCACTTCGGTGTCCGGGAACACGGTATGGGCGCTATCTGTAATGGTATGGGTTTGCATGGTTCGGGATTAATTCCCTACGGTGCTACCTTTTTGATTTTTACCGATTATATGCGGGCTGCTATCCGCTTATCTGCTTTGTCTCAAGTCGGCGCAATTTGGGTGATGACTCACGATTCTATTGGACAAGGTGAAGATGGCCCCACTCACCAACCCATAGAAACTCTGGCTTCCTTGCGTGCTATTCCTAACCTGACTGTATTTCGTCCCGCAGATGGTAACGAATGCTCAGGCGCTTACAAAGTCGCAATTACCAAGGCTAAGGAAAACGCTCCTTCTCTGTTAGCCTTCACTCGTCAAGCTGTGCCTAACTTGCCAGGTACATCAATTGAAAAGGTTGCCAAGGGTGGATACACAATTGTAGATTCTCAGGGTACACCAGATATTATCTTGATTGGTACTGGTTCTGAAGTCAGTCTCTGTGTTACCGCAGCTGAGAAGCTGACAGCTGAAGGTAAGAAAGTTCGGGTTGTCTCTATGCCTTCTACTGATTTGTTTGACGCACAAGATGCAGCTTATAAGGAGTCTGTTCTACCTAAAGCTGTTACTAAGCGTTTGTCTGTAGAAGCTGCTGCTAGTTTCGGCTGGCACAAGTATGTTGGTAGTGAAGGTGATACTGTTAGTATCGATACTTTTGGTGCTTCGGCTCCTGGTGGAGTTTGTATGGAGAAGTTTGGCTTTAGCGTTGATAATGTTTTGGCTAAGGCTAAGGCTTTGTTGGGTTAATTAGCAACAGAATATTCTCTTACATTTTATAGGGGTGGGCTGAAAGGTCTGCCCCTTTTTTTTAACGCAGAGGGGCGCGGAGCTTAACGCAGAGGTAACGCGGAGAGGAATTAACTATAATTGGGGTAATGAGTTTATATATGAGGGTTAATTATGCAGGAAGTTTTAAATTACAATCAGGAGCTACACAATCGAATCTCGCCAATTGTGGATAAGTTGATTCAGGGTAATAGTTTATATCAAGTTAAGTTAAACCAACATGAAATGATCGAAATGTTGGTAGATTTATTTGGGCAGTTTTCACCAGAGGAGATGAGGGAAATTAACGAGGATGATTTAATCAAAAGAATAGATAAAATCTTGGTATTAGAGGCTGTTTCAGGTACGTTAAATGATTTAACACCTGAGCAAATAGCGATTTTTGATGCAGCAGTGGAAGGTAGATAAATAGGTGGATTACTTACTTGATTCAAATATTGTCTCTTATATTTTGAAAAGGAATGTAACCGTAGATAATAAATTACGGGAAGTGACTCGTAAAGGGGAAGAAGTATTTATTAGTTGCATCACTTACTATGAAATCAAAAGAGGACTTTTATCTATAAATGCTTCGAGACAGTTATCTGAATTTAAGCAGTTCTTTGAAAAATATACAATCCTGTTATTCGATGATATGGAGATTATAGAGAAAGCCTGCGAAATCCATGTAGATTTAAAGCGCCGGGGTTTTACTATTCAAGAGCAAGATATATTGATAGCTGCTACAGCAATTACACGCGGCTTAATGCTAGTCTCTAATGATTCTGATTTGTTAAGAGTTAAAGGTATTAATTTAGAAAATTGGGCAAGAGCAGAATCTTGAGTTTGGGGACTTCCAAATAAAAAAACACCCAACCACCTAACGCAAGAAACCTCTCAAACTCTCATGACTCTGTGTTGAATCAAAAAGTGAGCAAAAGGTAACGCCAAGACTTCTTAGCTGTTTACCAACTCAATGAATCACCAATTTCTAATTCCCCCTCCGGTGCAAGCGAAGAGAGAAGCACATACTGGTTAGATACCGTAAGGGGTCTAATTGTAGGAGCGGGTTAACCAATATCTTGGTTAATTATCAATCATATCTCTAAACCCGCCCCTACTCGCTAAACCAAGAATCTCCGTGTCTTTAGACCAGGAGTGTCAACGCATATCATAACCAAACAAATTTGGATCGACTTCTCCTAAGTTTAAATCTGCTAAACCATATTCTGCCCAACGTTGGTCTACCATTGCGGCTACATCGGGATCTGATTCTAAGGGTAAACCCCATTCATGATCTGTTTCCGGTGGTATCTTGGTGGTGGCATCAATTCCCATCCTGCCACCTAAACCAATTTTTTCACTGGCAAAATCTAAGGTGTCAAAGGGTGTGTGGGGCAAAATAAAGACATCTCTGGTGGGATCAACTTTGGAACTAATAGCCCACACTACTTGACGCGGATCACGAATATTTATATCTTTGTCTACAACAATGACAAATTTAGTGTAAGTAAATTGGGGTAAGGCACTCCAAAAGGCTAGTGCTGCTCGTCTGGCTTGTCCTGGATATGCTTTATCAATGGAAATAATCGCCGCTTTGTAACTTAAGGCTTCCATTGGTAGGAAGAAATCGACAATTTCGGAGACTTGTTGCCGCAGAATAGGAGTATATATCCGATTCAATGCGATCGCCATCATCGCTTCTTCTTTCGGTGGACGACCGCTAAAGGTAGTCAAATAAATCGGGTTTTTGCGATGGGTCATACATTGGAACCGCACCAATGGCGAATCTTCTACACCGCCGTAGTAACCCATGTGGTCGCCAAAGGGTCCATCTGGTAAGACTTCCCCTGGGGTTATTGTCCCTTCTAAGACAAATTCTGAATCTGCGGGAACTTCTAAATCTACAGTTTTACACTTTGCTAAATTGACACCAGAACCGCCATATAATCCCGCAAACAACCATTCTGATAAATCTACAGGGATGGGTGTCGCAGCTGCCATAATTATTAACGGATCTACTCCCAGTGCGATCGCCACTTCTAATTTTTTACCACGTTCAGCCGCCTTGCGTAAATGTCTCGCCCCACCCCTCACAGATAACCAATGCACTGTCATGGTATTTGGAGATTGCAGTTGTAATCGATACACGCCTACATTTGGTGTACCCGTCTCACAATCCTTGGTAATGACTAATCCTAGCGTGATAATTTTCCCAGCATCACCAATATAAGGACGTATTAACGGTAACTTAGTTAAATCTAAATTATCCCCTTGCACCACTACTTGCTGACAAGGAGGGAAAAAATCTCTTCCGGGTTTAGCCTTCACCACATCAAACAGCACCTTCCCAAAATCTATAGCTTGGGAAATCTTCTTGGGTGGTTTTGGTTGTTGCAGCATACTCAGCTTCTTACCCAAAGTCTCTAACTCCTCTGGATGCTGCATATTCATCGCCCAGCATATCCTTTCCACAGTTCCCATCAAGTTAACCGCCACCGGGAAGGATGCACCTTTGACATTCTCAAACAACAATCCTGGCCCACCCTGTTGCAGCATTCGGTTGGAAATTTCTGCAATTTCCAATTCTGGGTCAACTAAAGCTGAAATTCGCTTTAATTGTCCTCTTTCTTCCAAAATTTTAATGAATCCCCGTAAGTCTCTCGCCATTTTTCCAATAAAGCTCAATATTTAAGAAATGTGAATAGCTCTCTAATATATTATTCATGATTTATCGCTATAACGCTTGTTTGATTAGGAGTCCTATTTGATTTTTGTGGCCGCAGTTTGGGCTATGGGGTGAAAATATCGCCACAACACACAAAGGTTTTTTCCCATTCCTCACTCCCTAACAGCAAGTGCAAGATGTGAATAAAGCTGTTTTAATACCTATTTTTAAACATAGTTTAAACCCTAATTAATTTTAATTTAAATGTAACTTAACCTTGTGGGGATTAAGTTGTTAGGTGTTGCCAATCACACCAAAATCCTAAAAATCCGAGGTAATATGAGTGTTTCAAGTACCATTCTGCAACGAGCATTAACTACTACTGTGCTGACAGGCGCTGTTGCACTTAGTTCTATTGTTACAGCACCAGCCCAAGCGCAAGCTCAAACTCTCAACGGTGCAGGCGCGACTTTTCCAACACCTTTGTATGAAAGATACATTCGTGAAGTGAGAAAGAAATTTCCAGATATGAGAATTAACTACCAATCAATTGGTAGTGGTGGTGGTATTCGGCAAACAATTGCTGGAACTGTTGATTTTGGCGCTAGTGATGCTGCAATGACCGACAGTGACATGGCTAAAGTCAAGAACGGTGTGATTTTAGTACCTACAGCAGGTGGTGCTGTTTCCGTCGTTTATAATCTCCCTGGTGTTAATAACCTGAGATTATCTCGTGCTACTTTACCAGCGATTTTTTCTGGTCAAATCACCAACTGGAGTGACCCCAAAATCAAAGCTGATAATCCTGGCGTAAATCTACCTAACCAACCAATTAGATTTGCTGTGCGCGCTGACGGTAGCGGTACAACTTTCATTTTCACTAACCATTTAAGTGCAATCAGCCCTTATTTTAAAGGTAGAGTCGGAACTGGTACTGCGCCTAAATGGAATTTGCCCAACGTCCTGAGTGGTAAAGGAAACCCAGGTGTAGCTGCTTTAGTTACTCGTACTCCTGGTGCTATTGGTTATGTGGAATATTCCTACGCTACCCAAAACAAACTCAACCAAGCACAGATTCAAAATAAAGCCGGACAGTTTGTTGCTCCTTCTTTACAGGCTGCAAACACAGCTTTAGCGTCTGTGACTTTTCCTGATAATTTCCGGACTTTTGCAGATGATCCAGCACAAGGTTATCCTATCGTTGGTCTGACCTGGATGATGGTTTATAAACAGTATCCTAATGCTGCCAAAGCTGATGCTGTAAAAAAATGGATTAATTGGGTATTGACTGATGGCCAGAAATTAAATGCTTCAGTGAACTACACATCAATTCCCCCCGCAGTGGCAAATCGGGTATTGAAAACAGTTAACAGCACTGTTAAACCATAAATTACCATTTTAATTGTTTTTTAAGCAGGGTGGACTATTTGTTCACCCAATTAATCCCAAATCATCTAATTTTTGTTGATTATTTATGAACAATTCCTCTAATTCCCCCTACAATAATTCATTAGATATAAATGATGAAAATATTGAATTGATAGCTAAGGATGGGATAAAAGGTTGGTTTGATCAAGGATTTACATGGCTAGTCTATACTTTTACGACGATCACTGTAGCGGTGCTATTTGTGATGAGTTGGATCATTTTTAAACAAGCTAGACCAGCTATTATTGAGTTTGGTATAGGGTTTTTATGGCAGCAAGATTGGGATGTAAATAATGAGATTTTTGGTGCTTTACCTTATATTTATGGAACGGTAGTAACCAGCGCGATCGCCATTTTATTTGCTTTTCCTGTAGGTTTAGCAGTTGCATTGGTAACAAGTGAGAATTTTTTACCAGTTTCTATACAAACAACTCTGGCATTTGTGGTGCAGTTAATTGCCGCAATTCCCAGTGTAATTATTGGTTTGTGGGGAATTTTTATTTTTATTCCAGTTTTAGAACCCCTACAAAGGTTAATAGCTAAATATTTTAGTTGGATACCATTATTTAATACCCCAGACCCTTTTGGCACAAATATGTTAACTGCGGGAATTATCCTCGCAATTATGATTCTGCCCACAATAGCAGCAATTAGTCGCGATGTGTTATTGGCTATTCCGAAAGAATTACGTAGTGCATCTATGGCTTTGGGTAGTACCCGTTGGGAAACAATTTTTCGAGTTTTGCTACCTGCTGGATTTTCCGGAATTGTCAGCGCTGCAATGCTGGCTTTAGGAAGAGCTTTGGGCGAAACAATGGCTGTGACTATGGTGATTGGTAATTCTTCTCAAATCAGCGCTTCTTTATTAGATCCGGGTTATACAATACCTTCTGTAATAGCGAATGAATTTGCCGAAGCTGCACAAGGATTACACATTGGGGCTTTAACTTATTTGGGATTAGTTTTGTTTGCAGTGACTCTGTTTGTGAATATTGGTGCTGTTTTGCTGGTAGAGTGGGTGGGTAAAAAAAATCGCTAATAATCTCATGAAATATCACAATTTTTACTAAATATGAGTAGTTATCAAAAATCTAAAATGGAGCAATTTTTAGCCAATGAGTTATTTAGCCCCTTACCAAAATCAAGGCAGTCATTTACTTATTTGATGAATGCGATCGCCTTGGGATTCACATTTGTAGCTTTAATTCCTTTATTATCCATTTTGTGGGAAATTATTGCACGGGGAATATCTGGACTCAAGCTAGAAATGTTTTTTAATCCTGTGATTGATTTTGGTTTTGGCAATGCCATTCTCGGAACAGCAACAATTGTCACAATTGCTGCACTATTAAGTGTTCCCGTAGGCACATTCACCGGAATATTTTTAGCGGAATTTGGACGTACTAACCCAGCAGCTAATTTTGTGCGCTTTATCACTAACATTCTCACTGGTGTTCCTTCCATTATCGTGGGTGTATTTGCTTATGGTATAATCGTTTTAGTCACTAAACAATTTAGTGCGATCGCAGGTGGCTTTGCTTTAGCTACAATCATGTTACCCGTGATTGTCTTGACCACTGAAGAAGCTTTAAAATTAGTTCCTACAGACCAACGTCTAGCCTCTGCCGCATTAGGAGGTAATCGATTGCAAACCACTTTTCGCATCGTAGTGACTGCGGCATTACCTACAATTACCACAGGTATTCTCTTAGCCGTCGCTCGTGCAGCAGGTGAAACAGCACCTCTTCTTGTGACTGCTTTGTTTAGCCTAGATTGGTCAGAAGGACTACTCGGACCAACAGCTTCCCTGCCAGTATTAATTTACAACCTCTACAACGACCCCGACCCGCAAAAATATCAATTAGTTTGGACTACTTCTATAGTCCTACTTGCCTTGGTTTTATTTGTCAGTATTATCTCTCGCTTACTTACTCGTAAAAGAAAAATTAAGTAAAAAAACAAAAATTGCCACATTTCTGGGTAAACTTAGCTAAAAAATGAAAACATTAACTCCAGCTATTCAAGTCAAAAATCTCAGCTTTTACTACAGCACCACTAAGGCAGTTGATAATGTTTGTCTAGATATTTATCAAAATCAAGTAACTGCACTTATTGGTCCGAGTGGTTGTGGTAAATCAACTTTTATTAAGAGTCTGAATCGGATTGGTGAATTAGAAGGTTCCGTAAAAGTAGAAGGTCGTGTAGAATTTTTCGGTCAAAATATTTATGACCCCCGCATCAACTTAAATCGACTCCGCCGGCAAATTGGTATGGTCTTCCAAAAACCAAATCCTTTTCCCATGAGCATTTACGAAAATATTGCTTATGGAATGAGAATAAATGGTAAATGTTCCCAAACCGAATTAGATGCAGTGGTAGAATCTGCGTTAAAAGAAGCCGCTCTCTGGGACGAAGTTAAAAATAAACTGAATAAATCAGCTTTAAGTCTTTCTGGTGGTCAACAACAGCGACTTTGTATTGCTCGTGCTTTAGCTGTCAAACCAAAAGTGCTACTCATGGATGAACCTTGTTCAGCCCTTGACCCTATCGCCACAATGAAAATTGAGGAATTAATTAATAGTTTGCGGTCTGAATTAACCATTGTGATTGTGACTCACAATATGCAGCAAGCTACTCGCATTTCTGATTTCACAGCTTTTTTTAGCACTGATGAAAGTCGTATTGGTCAAATGGTAGAATTTGGTGTGACAAATCAAATATTTCGTAATCCTCTCGATTCCCGTACCAATGACTATGTTTCAGGACGTTTTGGCTAAAAATTTATCAATAAAATCTGTGCAAGTTTAGGATTTTATTGCATTTCTTTATAAAATTGTGCCGAATTATTTTCTCTCTTCGTGTACTTTGTGTCTTAGCGTTCTAGAACGTACTAAGTTAACGCTTTAGCGATATGTGGTTTCTGCGAATAATTCACCGCATCATGATTATGCCACAGAAGCTATCACAAATAATTGGTATTAGAAGCAGAAAATCAGCAGATCAATGTCTATATTCCCTCGATTTTAGGGATTTTTCTAGCTGTTCCCTACCCTGAGTGATTATACATATAGCAGCCGCCAAGGTAGTTAGGACATTTCCTGTTCCCCTACCCTGTGTGATGCTACGCACTAAGCGCAGGACTTACGCTCAGGGCAAGCCTGTTCCCTTAAAACCACAATTATGATGTCCTAACCAATATGTCCGTTGCTATAATTTTGTCATACTAATATATAGCAATTCTCTAGCTGCACAACAGCTTAATTAGCTCCCTACAAAACTGAGATGAGAAAATTTTGCATTTGAATTAGGAATTAGATGCAGAATTTGTAGTTGCAGCATCTTCCTAGCCCCATACATCATAGATCAACCCATAAATAAATTCGTGGGTAAAAGATACAGTGTAAAATTAAGTGCGTGGTACAGAAGCAATATATTGATATTTAGATATCTTTGACCTTCATCTTGAGACTACAAAGGTAAGCTTAGTATAGCTTGTTCTTAGTTAACCCTACTCTAACAACGGATCAAAGGAATCGGGGCAACCCTAAAAAGCTACTATTTGTATGATAGTATTCTTACGGAATGATATAATCCTATAGCAATCCGCGAAAAAGATATCCATGATTTCTCTGATAATTAGTTGCTAATTCAAATAATCATGTAATCTCTTTTGCTATTTGTGAGTTAATTTACAGAATTTATCATATCTTTTTTTCATGAATAGTAGTAGTTAAATGTCTGTGTATATTGACTTTATGAAAAACAAGAAATACTACTTGCTTTCCTTGATTTATTTAGTCAATATTTGTTGCTTATTTATTTGCCATGAATGAACTAAGTCCAGCCATTAAGGTCAAAAATCTCACTTGTTATTACAATAGCCAAAAGATAATTGAAGATGTATCTATGGATATTTATCAAAACAAGGTAACTGCAATTATTGGACCTAGTGGTTGTGGAAAGTCTATATTTTTAAAATGCCTTAATCGCTTGATTGAGTTAGAAGCAAAAATAGAAATTGAGGGTAGGGTAGAATTTTTTAATCAAAATATTTATGAACGTCGGGTGAATTTAAATCGTCTCCGCCGTCAAGTAAGTATGGTACTCCCTAAGCCTAATCTTTTTCCCATAAGTGTTTATGATAATGTGGCTTATGGAGTTAAAATAATGGGTTGGTATCCCAAGACAGAATTAGACTCAATTGTGGAATCTGCACTGAAAGATGCGGATATTTGGGAAGAAGTAAAAAATAAACTACACAAGTCGGCTTTAGAACTTTCAGGGGGTCAACAACAGAGGTTATGTATTGCTCGTGCTTTAGCCGTTAAGCCACAAGTTTTACTGATTGATGAGCCTTGTTTTGCTCTTGATCCTATTGCTAGTATGAAAGTGGAAAGTTTAATTCAAAGTTTGCGCTTCCGTTCAGAATTGACAATGGTAATTATCAGCCATAATTTAAATCAGGTTCATCGCTTATCTGATTTCACTGCTTTTTTGGATAGGAATGAAAATCGTATTGGTCAAATTATCGAGTTTGGTACTACTAAAAAACTTTTTACTAACCCTATTTCTGTTCGTACCCGCAATTATATTTTTAACAATCTCAGTTGAGCGATTGTGTGTGTTAAATATTAAGTTTTTTAAAGTTAAGTCTGTGGCAATTATTTTATTTCTCACCTTGCTCTGGGTTGACAGTGTTGGCTGTAGACAGTTTTACTGTGGTTAGTTGTTTTTAGCTCAATAAATATAATATAGTATAAATTACCATCTAGGATGATGGTCTTAACCAGGCTATCTTAATGTAAGATGAATTATGTCCAATGATGAACGGTTGCTAACTACTTATGACTCTGCATTAATTAAACAACTGAGTGTTTCTGTTTGTAATGCAATTCTGCCAATTTTGCAGCAGTATCCTGAGTTGGTTTTGGTCAAATACCAAAGTATTAACTGGAAACAACCTCAATATCAATCTGCTCTAATAGCTGGGTTAAATAAAAAAATCAGCTCGTTAGCAGATGACATCACACTGACGGGAAAGATTAAAGAATATCTGCAACTTTTTCTAGTTCCGAGTTTTTTTACTTCTCCAGTTTTTGATCATCTGGAAATGGTGATTGAAGCATCAATTCAAAGACTAAATTCTCTGGACTTAAATAGTGGAGATATTTCTCAACCTCTACCAGTATCAGACAATGGTAAAAGTTTTCTAGTTCCTGGGGCGATCGCTATTTTACTGCTGGATGCAGAAAATTTGCAACTCGATAGTAAAATGGAAAATTTTTTAGCACAAGTTTCTACCTATCCTCTGCAAGTCAAAATTGCTTTTGCTAATTGGTCTAAGATGGGTAAACGAGATATAGAATTACATCAGCGTGGTTACGAATTAATTCACGTTCCTGTTGGTAAAGATAATGCTGATGGTAAAATGATTGCTCTGGGTTCTTCTGTTCATGAACGTTATCATAATGCTAAGGAAGTTATAGTTTGTTCATCAGATAATGTGATGACTAATCTGTGCAACCATCTTCAGCAAAATGGCTTAATTGTCTATCAGGTAGTAAAAAAAGAAGAAGCCCTGATAGTATTAAATAGTTCTACGGGTAAACAAATTACACAATTTCCCCCTTTAGTAACTGAGATTCCTAGTATTGAGGAATTTATTGGGCGAATTAAACAGTTAATTAAAACCCAGCAAAAGCAGCATAATATTTATTGGGTTAAGCTTTCTAGTCTTTCTAAAATTTTTAAATCTAAATATAGTTTAACTATTAGTCAAGTTGTTTCTCAGCATTTAGCAGGTAAAAAAGCTAGGGATTTTTTTATGAATTATCCGGCTGATTTTGCTATCCACCAAGTAGATTCAGCATCTGAATTATACATAACTTTATTTGAAGTTAATCAGTCAGAACCTGGGAATCTTCAGGAAGATGCTGCATTGAAAAAAAATATTACTTCTGGCGCAGATTTAGAAAAGGTACTTAAGGATATTCTTCAGGAGTTGACTAAAAAATCTCAAGTTACTTATATTGATATTAGCCTGTTGGGTGGTGGATTTAATCAGCGTTATGGTAAGCCCATAACTGAGCAAATTAAATCTTTACATTTAACAGGTAATTTTATTAAATTTTTGCAGTCATGTAAGTCTTTTGACCTAAAGCAAATCGAGAAGCGATGGCAAGTTAGTTTACGCTAAATTACTCAGGTATGTACATTGGTGTATGATGGATGGGGAAATACTTGATAATCTGGCAAAAAAGACAAAAACTACTGATAGGTAAGCTGTTGTGCTGGATTCTCAAGATTTATGAAAATTGATCATGTTCATTTCTATGTCAATGATGCTGAAATCTGGCGGGATTGGTTTGTACACCACCTGGGGTTTACAGCAGTAGATACTAACATCAGTTCGGTTCACACTTGTACCGAAGTTGTGCAGAATGGGTTGGTGCGCTTTTTGCTATCTTCAGCTTTATCACATATCAGTCCGGTAGCTGAATTTCTGCGCCAACATCCCCCAGGGGTAGCAGATGTGGCTTTTGCTGTGGGAGATGTATTAGATGCGATCGCCCAAGCTGAAATACATGGTGCGAAGGTAATCCAACCTATTCAGTTACAAGATTTTGGTGATGTCTGCTGTAAGTGTGGGAAAATTGCTGGTTGGGGTGGGTTGACTCACACTTTGATGGAAAACTCACGGGTGACAACTAGTGATGTACAACTATCCACAAATTATACTTTTACTGGTATTGATCATATTGTGTTGAATGTGGCTGTGGGTGAATTAGAACCTGCGGTGGCTTGGTACACAAAAATTCTCGGTTTTCAACCCCAGCAAAGTTTTAAAATTAAAACAGACCGTTCTGCTTTATACAGTCAAGTCATGGTTTCCAGTGACGGTAGGGTACAGTTACCTATTAATGAACCAGCTTCACCTAATTCGCAAATTCAAGAGTTTTTGGATGTGAATCGGGGATCAGGGATTCAACACATCGCTTTGGGTACAGCTAATCTCATCAATGCGATCGCACAATTTCGCACCCGTGGTGTATCTTTACTCTCGGTTCCCCAAACCTATTACTCACAAATGCAACAGCGTCCTGGATTTCCCTTATCAATCGGAGAACTTGAGGCGATCGCCCAGCAAGAAATTTTGGTGGACTGGAAACAAGAAACCCCAGAAGCAGTCTTACTGCAAATTTTTACTCAGCCGATTTTTGGACAACCAACTTTTTTCTTTGAATTTATTGAGCGTCGTTACCAAGCTAAAGGTTTTGGAGAAGGTAATTTTCGGGCTTTATTTGAAGCCATTGAAAGTGAACAAATTAAGCGGGGGACGCTGACATAACTAATGGGTCAATAAATGAGATAATTTTCATAAAAATTCACAATTTCCGCCGATGCTAAGATTAATTACTGACTTCGACGGCCCGATTATTGACGTATCTGAAAGGTATTACCGGGTTTATCAATTTTGTCTGCAAAACGTCCGATATCCCGAACAATCTGTGGAAGAACTTTCTAAAGCAGAATTTTGGCAACTCAAGCGATCGCAGGTTCCCGAAAAACAAATCGCCATCAAATCTGGTTTAGATCCCGACCAAGCCGCAGAATTTGCCCAGTTGCGACGTAAAACAGTACATACAGACAATTATTTTCACTACGATACCCTAATTCCTAGTGCTGTAGAAGCGCTGTTAAAAATTCAAGCTGCTGGAATTGATTTGGCTGTAATGACAATGCGCCGAATCAGAGAATTAGATTATGCCCTGAAAAAGTACAACTTAGGCAGTGTTTTTCCAGAAAATCGCCGTTATTGTCTCAGCAACGACTACGTGAAAACTACTGACGTTGAAGATAAGCCCTTGTTAATGCAACGCGCCCTAGCCGAACTTCCTCCCGCAACTGAAACTTGGATGGTTGGGGATACAGAAGCCGATATTGCAGCCGCTCAAAAATATGGTATTCAAGTAATAGCTGTAGAGTCTGGTATCCGCGATCGCACCCAATTAGAAATTTACCAACCCAACTTAATTGTTCAAGATTTAAGTACAGCTGTCCAACTTATCCTGCAAACGCAACAAGTACAAACTCGGTAAAACTAGCTACTCTTCATAATACTTCCATGAACACTCTCCCACCCAGCTTCAGCAGTGGCGGGAGATTCTAATTATTTATCAACCCAGAGCTTCAACTCTTAGCTATAAATTATACGTATTTCACAGTTAGAAATTAACGTAGAAAACTACTAATCAGCCACAACAATAAAAATGTAAATGCTGTTGAGAACTGCTCAGGTGTTAACTGACCGAAGTTTATTTGCGTCAATAGCCAGCTACCAAGTAGCCCACCAACAATTAAACCCGCAATTAAACCCACAAAGGTCAATAAAACTGCTCTACCAAATTTCCCTTCCTTACGCTTGAGGAAGTAAATACCAATGCCTACACCCACGACCAATATCAACTGTAAAATCTGATTGCCTGGGGTTGGGGTAAATATACCAATGGCACTTAAACCCAGATACCAAGCTCCAGGTAACAGTATATCCTTCGGCGCGGGTTGATCTAGTATTCTTTGCAGCCATAGAGGAGACTGCTCACGGGGGTTGAGACTTTCTTTTGCGGGTAATGGTACTCGCAATTCTGGAAACCTGATCCGTTCAGGCACTTTAATTTTACCTTCCTGGCGCATCCGCAGGCGATCCATTAAAATCGCATCGTAGGCTACTTCAATGATTTCTAAATTCTTGGCATCGCCATTGTATTGCTCCAATTGGCGATTACGAGCATCCTGAATTTCATCGAAGCTAGCATCTTCTGATACCCCAAGTTTCTCGTAGGGATTTTGATCGCTCATGGGAGTTTATACTTTCTGGAGCCTTAGTTCAGAGGCAGTTTTTTGATTTATCTTGATTTAATTGAGCCTCGCATAACTAATAAAGTCACACGATTCCTGCTTTCAGGATCTCCGCCTGAATAATTCCAGGACTTACAAGTTTCCACAGGCTTACTTCCAGCCTCCGGCGTACCGAAGGACGCTACACTAGATTTTAACACAAATCAACTTCAAATATAGAGAGCCTAACTCATGAATAGAACGTATAAGTATGAGGCTAGGAAAAACTAATCCATTTTTATGCTCTGCCAGAATATTAGCAAGAGCCAGTTGGATTTAATCGTATTTCATAGATAAATTTACTCTAACATATTGCTCTGACTGCGTGTATACTCTCATGTCCTGGGTCAATGAAGAATTGACTATAGAACTGGAGCTATAAATACTCTTGAGGATTTTGTGGGGAACGATATGTAGTTTTATGGTTCAAAAGTTGAAAATTTAACCCATCTTGAGGAAATCTAGGGAATTAATCTGTCAATAGGTGCTGTTCTCTGTGTGAACAGGCATTTAAAATTAAAAAGTTTTAGGTCTCCACTCAATTGGGAAAATAGACTTTACTATATAAGCGAGGTGTGGTGGCGAATGGGAAGAATATCTTTCTAGGAAACTTGATATCTGATAATTATCGTACATCTACTTAAGTATATGTGTGATTACTAAAGTGTTCTTACCTTGATTTTCCCCGATTTTGATTACACTATTATTTTGGATAATCAGGAAATGCACTCGTTACCCCTGTAGAGTCTTAAATAACCCCCAAAGTGGAAACTGCGTTTTTACGCAATCCTACTTCATGTTAATCTTAGGAACTTTTGTGCAAAGTGATGGTCATGGCTCCCGCCAAGATTCTTGTAGTTGATGATGACCCTGCGGTCAGAAATTTAATTCAACGCTTTTTAATCAAGCAAACCTATCAAGTAGAGGCTGCTGAGGATGGTAAAACCGCCTTAGCTCTATTTGAGCAATTTAACCCTGATTTGGTGATTTTAGATGTCAATTTACCAGATGTTATTGGGTTTAACCTGTGTCAAGAAATGCAAAGTCGTAATGGTGTTTTTGTCTTGATGCTGACTAGCCGCGCCGATGAAGCCGACAAAATTCGCGGTTTTTCTAAAGGCGCTGATGACTATCTCACCAAGCCATTTGGACTGGGAGAGTTAGAAGTTAGGGTAGCGGCAATTTTGAGAAGACAGCGCATTGTGACAACTGCCGAACAAAAACGCCTAGTATTTGAAAAGTTAATGATCGATCCCACACGCCGGGAAGTGGCACTAAATAACCAATCGATACCCTTAACTGCTCTAGAATTTGATTTATTACATTTTTTAGCTAGCCATCCGGGTAGAGTCTGGCGGCGTGCAGAACTGATTCAAGAGGTTTGGGATTATGAATATGTTGGTGATCAACGAGTTGTAGATGTACACATCGGTCAAATTCGCAAGAAAATTGAAATTGATGCCAGCCAACCAGCGTTAATTCAAACTGTGCGTGGTGTCGGGTATAAGTTTGAATGTCCAACTCACTCCCCATCCCCGCAGTTAGAACCTCATTCCTGAGTGTATTTTCTCCAACTTACAGTTTTTCAGGGTTAACTTAGGATTTCACCTGTTGATCACCTTGGCATTTACTCCCCTTGCCCTTTTTATCTTGGCTCCACATCCATGAGATGCTGAGGCAGTAGCCAGAATTAGATAGCGAAAAATCTTTTGCCCACCGACTTACCAGCACTCTAGAGTTGCTGGCTCATTGGTACAGGGCATTTAATTTAACAATTATGAAACAATGTTTCTAAATAGACACGAGCGGCGCGGCGATCGCTCTCACCATTTTGGAGTAAAAACAGCGACAAAGCAGCCGTTAGCACTCGCTTTTCATCCCAATCTGGATGTGCTTCTAAGTAATTTTTCAGGGATTCATGTAGTGTTTCGGGAATTTCTGCCAAGATACTAACTGTTGCGTTCATGAGTTTTTCCTTCTCTGAAGTGAATCAAGAGAGACAAGTTGCCTGACTATAGTTCTGCTTTTACCTGACAATTGCCACCAGCAGTTCAGGTGATTTTTTGTGCCGATGGTTCAACAGACTATAAACGCCAGTCGCATCATTGTGCGCCAAGAGGGGGTGGGTTTGTCAATGCTGCGAAATGTTACATCCAGTGGGATTAAAAACAAATCTTGACGCAGCCATAGGGATTATAGCTCATTTTTTGTTACTTAACTTTACAATAACTCAGTGGTTGAGGCTGATGATTATTGGGAATCAACAATCCCCAGGAAAACCGCAATTGCCGATTACCTCGTCAAATATCTGTGGAAAACTCCTCAAATACCTGTGGAAAACCTGTGGAATTAGTGAGGAAAATTTTTGATAATGATAAGAATTACAAAATATTAGTCTTTGGCAACAAACTTGATAGACACTCCCCACTTCCCGACTTCTGCTACCGTCGGCGATCTTGTAACTTGCGATACACGGACTTTACATCTACCTGATGATGTGCTAAACCAACTAGAGTGTGATAAAGTAAATCAGCCACCTCACCTGCGATCGCATCAGCTTCATCATCCTTAAAAGCCATTACCACCTCAGCGCTTTCCTCACCAATTTTCTTTAAAATTTTGTTATCCCCACCTGCTAATAACTTACAGGTATAAGAACTTTCTATAGGATGATCACGGCGATCGCATATTACCTGAAATACCTGAGATAAAGTATCCCCTGGTGGAGCAACAATTGCCCCTTCCACTTGATGAAAACAACTGCGTTCACCAGTGTGACAGGCGATATCTCCTAACTGCTCCACGCCAATTAGCAACGCATCACTATCGCAGTCATAACGAATACTTCTCACCTTTTGAATATGACCAGAAGTCGCCCCCTTATGCCATAACTCCTCACGGGAACGACTCCAAAACCAAGTTTCCCCAGTATCTAAAGTCTTTTGTAAAGATTCCTCACTCATCCACGCCATCATTAACACAGTACCATCCAAATAATCTTGGATAATTGCCGGCACTAAACCCCGTTCATCGTAGGAAATTTGATCAACAGGAATAGACCGTAGTAGAGAATGCGGCTCATTAAAAGACATACCAGTTAATTTGTTCTGATTAAACATTATTCATGGATTCACGATACCATTCTGAATAGGACAACTGATATGCTTCTGTAAAATTAAACTTCATCAGTCAGTTTAAACAAAAGCATTCATATCTCTAGCAGACTCCATCTGTAGCACACCAATAGATGGCCGATTTAAAAGCAACCCAGTAGATATCCTGGCAAACCTAGTCCTAAATTAGTGACAATTTCTGCAACCAAGTCGGAATTGTACCTGAATAATATATTCTGAGTTTTCTAGTGCGGATAACTCTATAAGGTAAAATTTCTAAACAGTTTTTCACCCTATCCTCAGATAGAGCATTTTATTTCCCATATTCAGGAGAAAGTTTTGGTCAATACCACAATTAAAACCACAAAATCACAAGAAATCTTCGCCGCCGCTCAAAATCTCATGCCAGGAGGAGTGAGTTCTCCGGTTCGCGCCTTTAAATCAGTCGGGGGACAACCCATCGTTTTTGACCATGTTAAAGACGCATACATTTGGGATGTAGATGGCAACAAATATATTGATTATGTAGGCACTTGGGGACCAGCTATATGTGGTCATGCCCATCCACAAGTCATCGCCGCACTCCATGAAGCCCTAGAAAAAGGTACTAGCTTCGGCGCTCCTTCCTTACTGGAAAATGTTCTCGCAGAAATGGTAATTGATGCTGTTCCTAGCATCGAAATGGTGAGATTTGTCAATTCAGGCACAGAAGCTTGTATGGCAGTGCTGCGGTTAATGCGCGCCTTCACAAACCGCGAGAAAATCATTAAATTTGAAGGCTGCTACCACGGACACGCCGATATGTTCCTAGTCAAAGCAGGTTCTGGTGTAGCTACACTGGGCTTACCCGATTCCCCAGGAGTACCGAAAGCAGCCACTATCAGTACCCTCACAGCTCCTTACAATGACTTAGAAGCAGTTAAAGCCTTATTTGAACAAAACCGTGATGAAATCGCCGGTGTAATTCTAGAGCCGATAGTAGGTAACGCTGGATTTATTACCCCGGATGCAGGTTTTCTGGAAGGTTTACGAGAACTTACCCATGAACATGGGGCATTACTCGTATTTGATGAAGTAATGACAGGCTTTCGTATTGCCTACGGTGGCGTTCAGGAAAAATTTGGTGTCACCCCAGACTTGACAACCTTGGGCAAAGTCATTGGTGGTGGCTTACCAGTGGGAGCTTATGGTGGTCGTCGGGATATTATGTCAATGATTGCCCCCGCAGGCCCTGTGTATCAAGCAGGAACTCTTTCGGGTAATCCTTTAGCAATGACAGCTGGTATTAAAACGTTAGAGTTGTTACAAAGACCAGGTACTTATGAGTATCTCGATCAAATTACCCAAAAGTTAGCAGATGGGTTAGTGCAAATTGCCCAAGAAACTGGCCACGAAGCTTGTGGTGGTAGTATTAGCGCTATGTTTGGTTTATTCTTCACATCTGGGCCAGTGCATAACTACGAAGATGCCAAGAAATCAGATATGGCCAAATTCGGTCGCTTTCATCGCGGTATGTTAGAGCGTGGTGTTTATTTAGCACCTTCTCAGTTTGAGGCTGGTTTTACTTCTTTGGCTCACACAGAAGCGGATATTGAGCAGACTTTAGCAGTAGCACGAGAAGTGTTATCTAGTCTATAAGTTCTGAGTGCTGGGTAGAAAAATAATTCTGGTTTATCAGCATCATAGTTGCTGTTTTTACTCAGCACTCAGTCCTGTTTAAGCAACCCTAGAGAAATTCCCTATAGGTCGTTGGGGAGGTGATTAACAACCGCAGCCATTATGACCACAGCCTTTGATGGTTTGATGACCTTCCGCACAGCCTTCAGAGCAATAGTGTTTACCCTCTTTTTTAATGGCATCCTCTAATGAAACGATACACAGGCATTTGGGACAAGCGCATTTCATTTGGTTGACGGTACTCATATTTTTCTCCTTCACTAAATAGATATATACATTCAATACCTGAACATATATTCAACTATAGTACAGGTGAGTAAATTTGTCAGCAGATAAACCTGGGAAAAAAAATGATATGTTTACCAAACTTCAGGTATATTTATTAACATAAGTGTAGTAATATTATAATCGGGTAGCTGATTGTCATTAACTTTTACTTCTGAGCCATCTCTATTCAAACGGAGATGATATCAGCCCAAAGTGGAAAGGCGAGGGATTTTGTGTTTCCCCAGAATACAGTCTAGACACTATTTCAGAGTCTAAGTATAATAAGTAATCCTCTTTTGATATCTATTTTAAGTAATTCTGAGTTAGTTTTAAGAAGTTTTCCAGGAATTTACCGCAAAAACTACCTAGCAAGAGTTAATAGTGAGTGTTAATAATTAAAGGAGAGTGTAACGCTTCCATTCATTATTCGTGCAGCGAGTTGACAGTGCATGAGCTATTGCTTAAATCCTACCTGTCCCAATCCAGAAAATGTCCCCTATAGCCACAGGTGTCAGTCATGTGGCTCACGGCTATTATTGCGCGATCGCTATCGAGTGATCAAACCATTAGGCCAAGGTGGCTTCGGAGCAACGTTCTTAGCTAACGATCAAGCCTTACCCGGTGAACCCAGTTGTGTAATTAAGCAACTACGTCCTTCCGGCAGCGCACCACACATCTTACAAATGGCGCGAGAGCTATTTGAGCGCGAAGCCAAAACTCTGGGGAGAATTGGCAATCATCCCCAATTACCAAGGTTGCTAGATTATTTTGAAGATCAAGAACAATTCTATTTAATTCAAGAATATATTAGTGGCTCCACCCTGCAACAAGAAGTGAAACAAAATGGGACTTTCAGTGAAGCAGGAGTCAAACAGTTTTTGAGCGAAGTTTTGCCCTTATTGGAATACATTCACAAAAACAAAGTCATTCACCGTGACATCAAGCCAGCCAATTTAATTCGGCGGACTCAAGATGCCAGAATGGTCATCATCGATTTTGGCGCTGTCAAAAATCAAGTTAGCCAAGCTGCATTAAATCTATCAGAACAGACCGCATTAACGGCTTACGCCATTGGTACACCGGGTTTTGCACCTCCAGAGCAAATGGCCATGCGTCCAGTTTATGCCAGTGATATCTACGCCCTGGGTGTAACCTGTATTTATCTGCTGAGTGGTAAAACTCCGAAAGATTTAGATTACAATCCCAAAACCGGGGAAATTGTGTGGGAGCATCTCGTACCACCGAATGATCATCTCATGAGTGTTCTGCGAAAAATGTTAGATGTCTCAGTACGTCATCGCTACCAGTCAGCAGATGAAGTTTTAAGGGCTTTAGAGATAGAACCCTATTTAGAAAGTTTAGCCCAGGGTTTGTTAGTAAAATCCGATCCTAATGTCAAAGAAGCAATATATCCCCCCGTGGATAATTCGGGTAATTTAGACCATATTCCTGCGGCTTCTAATAGTGGATCTAGTGCAGCACAAGTAGCGGCGGCAATTAGGGCTAGACGAGCCAAAAATGCAGAATCAGATGGATCTTTACCAGTAAAGAAAAAATTCGGGCATAACTCCGGTATTGGTTCTCAACGTCAAAATCATCAACAGAGGAAATTGAATGCCCAAGATTTACTCACGGCTTATATTAAGGGAAGACGTGATTTTTCTCTACACAATTTAAGTTTTCTGAAATTACCGGGTGCTGACTTATCTAATACAAATTTTCATTCTGCCCAATTGCAAAGCACTCATCTCCAAGGTGCTAATTTGCACAATAGCGATTTTAGTAGAGCTAATCTGGTGCGTGCTAATTTGAGGGAAGCAAATATCAGCAAAGCCTACTTCAACCATGCTGATTTAGAAAGCGCAGACCTGCGTGGCGCAGACCTAAGTGAGGCATATCTCAGTAATGCTAATCTCCGAGGAGCTAATCTCTGTGGTGCTAACCTGACTGGTGCAAAGGTTTCTGATGACCAACTTGGACTAGCGAAAACCAATTGGATGACTATTCGCCCCAATGGTAAACGGGGTTTATTATGAATTTAAAGAGAAAAGACTGAACTGATATGAGTCCAGTCTCTTGAGAGGTTTTATTAGATTAATCAGAACGTGAATAAGTTTTACTCTTCTTCTTCTAATTCCATATCTTCCTCCTCTTCATTAGCCTTGGCTACGGAGTTAGCAGAAACAACAGCGCCCATATCTAGTTTTTGACGTACCAATTCCTTAATTTCAGCCGCAAACTCTGGCTTTTCTTCTAGGTACTTGATGGCGTTATCTCGACCCTGGGAAATATTATCACCGTTGTAACTGTACCAAGCGCCTTTGCGAACAATAATACTGGTTTCTTCAGCTAAGTCCACTAAGCAACCCAAGGTGGAAACTCCTTTACCAAAAATAATGTCAAATTCGGCGATTCTAAAGGGCGGTGCAACTTTATTTTTAGCGACTTTGACTTTAACTCGGTTGCCAAATTCATCAGTACCTTTTTTCAAGGTTTGAATCCGGCGAATATCTAGGCGAACTGAGGCGTAAAACTTTAAGGCGTTGCCACCTGTGGTAGTTTCTGGGCTACCGTAGGTAATACCGATTTTTTGCCGCAACTGGTTAATGAATATAACTGTGCAGCCAGATTTACCTATGTTACCAGTTATTTTACGCAGAGCTTGGCTCATGAGACGTGCCTGAAGTCCAACGTGGGTATCACCCATGTCTCCTTCAATTTCAGCGCGAGGTACCAGAGCAGCTACTGAGTCAATGACGACAATATCCACTGCGGCGGAACGTACTAGCTGATCAACAATTTCTAAGGCTGATTCCCCTGTGTCTGGTTGGGAAACTAGCAAATTTGCAATATCTACACCCAAAGCCGCCGCATAGGTGGGATCTAAGGCGTGTTCCGCATCCACGAAGGCAGCCACACCTCCTTCTTTCTGGACTTCAGCGATCGCGTGTAATGCTACTGTGGTTTTACCAGAACTTTCTGGCCCGTAAATTTCAATGACTCGTCCTTTGGGTAATCCTCCACCCAATGCTAAATCTAAGGTGAGCGCCCCTGTGGAAATTGTTTCTACTCGCATCCGGGTAGCATCACCCAGGCGCATGATTGCTCCTTTACCAAAGCTGCGCTCAATCTGGTTGAGGACTATGTTTAATGCTTTTTCTTTACCAGAAGTATCTGTGTTGATCGCCATTATTGCCTCTAAATATAGGATTTATATGAATTTCAGGTTTCTTGGGCGGAAATCTTGAGTAGAACAGATATACTATCTTAACTATAGAATTGTACAATATAAGCTTTGAAAAGAAAAGGTTATTGATATTCTCCCCCATGTATGGGGATGGGTAATTTTTGTGAGGTTTAGTTAAATATTAACGCGATCGCTGTCAAATCAGGTGAAGAATATTAAATAATGATAAAATAATTCTTCCAACTATAGATATACCTATGCAAAAGCGGTAATTTATTTGAGTGAATCATCCACCGCTAAATCCCAACTGATGCTCATAAAGGCATGAGACCCAGTTTTAAATAACGAGCTTACCTTCTCAGCGCTCCTCAAAGCAATCCTGACAGATCAAATCAACACAGTGAGGACGTGATAATTAACACTAGCTACTAAATTAAATTTCAGAACAACTCAACAATCTAATTATCGTAAACCAATGAAAATAAAATCTATCCCGATTACCGACAAAGTAGAACAACGTTCATTCGCTTTATTAAGGCTGATTGGTTATTTCTTACTGGTATTTTCTCTAGTTAATTATCTATCCCTTTTTATCCCACCCCGATTTACAAATCCTAATTGGGAATTTCAAGTTCAAGGACAAATGGTAGATAATATTTGGAGTATATTACTGGGGTTGACATTTGTATTTTTGTTTAACGAAAATAGTGTCGTTAAGACTAAACAAATCGCTATCTTAAAATTCTTTTCTTGGGTATCTTTATTCATTGGGATAATTTACATATTAATGATACCCTTAGGTATTAATAATACTCAAAAAATTTATACTAATGCTAACAATCAATTCAATATTCAAAAAGGACAACAACAAAAACAAACAGTAGAAATTACGCAAAAATTACAGCAAGTTACATCTGTTGAACAACTCGGCGGTATAGCAGCAAGTTTAAATATTTCTATAGACCCGAACCTTAGTCAATCTCCCGAACAGTTAAAGGAGCAAATTTCCCAACAAATTGAAGCTTCTGCTAAAAATACTATTAACACTGCTAGTCTAGCCAAACGAGAGCAAAGTATAAATTTAATTAAAACATCTATCAGAGTTAACTTAGGATCACTCCTCTCAGGAATTTGCTTAATAGGTATATGGAAGTTAACCAAATGGGTGCGATTAACTAAATTGAAGTAAAACTTTCACCAAACATTCAATAATACGCGTTAGGTATGTCTTTCCCGTCCCACAAGTAAAGAGTAAAATATGGGAAAATCAAGCATTAAAAACAACAAAATCATTGCGGCTAAAACGAAAATTTTGTTAAAAATTCAGCCATTCATAGAATACCAATGGTTTTATTTGTTGGGTATTTTTTCTACCTTAGCGGCTTGGCATTTAAATATTATTAGAACTCACCCGATTGAATCCATAAGTGAAGAAATTGCTTTTTACAGTATTCATTGGGGAGTAATTTTATATTTACTGTGGCATGACATTAAACAAAAACCGCAATTACAAGAAAATACTCCCAGTTGGTTTGCTAGCTGGTTAGGGCTACTCCTCCTATTCTTTGCAATCATTAGACCTGTGCATCTGTGGCATTTAGACTTCATAGTCTTTCGGGTTGCCCCTATTGTGGCTGGTTTAGGCTTAGGTTTACTGTCCTTTGGCTTTTCAGGGTTCAGGCAACATTGGCGCTTATTTGCTGTTTTGTGCTTAATGTTGTTTCCCTTTGGAAAAATTGTCACAATTTTGAATTTTATTTTTAATTCTCTACTACACTTCAATGACTTAACAGCAGCTATTTCCGCCTTTTTACTGCATTATGTTGGCTTTCAAGTTAATTATTCTGGCAACGTAGTAACACTACCCACCGGACAAGTAAGAGTTCTATACGCATGCACAGGGGGACCTGTAATCATATCCCTACTGAGACTGACGCTGTTATCAGTTGTTTTTCCTTTAAGTTGGTGGCGCAGATTGGCATTGGCAATAGCTGCTACTATTGTAGGCTTTTTCACAGGGGTTATTCGTGTAGCATTATTAGCGATTGTTGTTAATAATCAAGAGTCATTTGATTATTGGCACGGCTCTACAGGTGGTGGTATTTTTATGACCTTTGCTACTTTGACCTTCGCCTGCTGCTGTAATTGGTTATTACCCTTAGAAGATTTAGCTGGGAATCAACCTGATGCTGCCGAAATTACCCAGCCAAAAGTATATCTAAAACGGCACTTATTTTTAGCAGGGACTTGGCTAGGAATTATGGTGACAGCTATATATTTAATTGCTACTCAGATTAATATCAGCGTCATTAACTCTATAAGTTTGCCAGATAAACTGCTTTTAAACCAGTGGCAGCAAACCCAAGTTACTTTTGTGAAAGATGATGAATTAGAGACAGATTTTCAGAAATTTAATTTTATTAATAATAAAAATCAAAAGCAAGAACTAGAAATCCTATACAAACTCAATGCTGGAACTTATTATCACAACCCATTTGTATCGGAGATAAATCAAAACTTAGATGGAAATCAATTTCAAAAAATTTACTCAGATGTAGTTGGTTACTATACGTTGTATGATGATGGAAAAAAAGCTTACCTAGCATCTTGTATTAATCCCCGTGGTGGTGGGACAATTAATTTATCTCAATTTATGCAGAATCGCTATAAATATGATTTCACTGGCGATCGCATCCTAAAATGGGTTTTTGGTCAAGGTGTGCTGCGAGATGATCGCTGTTTATGGACAAAGCTATCTGCACCTTTAAACGAAACACCAGCCACCGACATCTATCCAGTTTTAGAAGCCGTGTGGTTAGAAAACTACACTAAATGGCAGTCTTTTTTACATTTATAGCTGGGGATTGCACTTCGGCTGCGCTCAGTGTCAGGGGATTGGGTATTAGGAAGTAACAATCTTTCCCCCTCCCCCTGCACCCTGCACCCTGCTCCCCCGCTTCTTCCCAGCTATTACCTAGTTGCTATTCCGCAGATTTATTACTAGCTCTATTAGCACGTGCTTCGGCTGAAGCCATGACTTCCTCGAAATTTTCTAGGATTTCACCAGGGAAATTTTCCAAAACTCTGGTAGAAAGAGCCACGCGACCTTTACCTTCATCTAAGTCAATAATGACAGCTTTAATTGTTTGGCCAAGTTGAAATACTTGTTCCAGAGAGTCAATGAATTTTTGGCTAACTTGCTTGATATGTAGTAAGGCACTGAGACCATTTAAATCTACAAATATTCCAAAAGGCTTAATTCCAGTAACTTTACCTTCTACTAACTGATTGAGTTCTAATAAGCTGAAGCTGCTAGAACGAGTTGCCAAGCGCTGGGAAAGGATCAGTTTGTTGGTATTACGATTAATTTCTAAAAAAGCCACAGTTAAAGTTTGGCCTTTGAGAGCTTCTAAATTATCACGCTCTGCTAAATGCGATCGCGGAATAAATCCTCGTAAGGAAAGTAAATCAACGGTAACACCACCTTTATTCACTCCAGTTACCCTGACTTGCACTGTCTGGCCACCTTCGTTCATTTGGATTAGTCGTTCCCAGACTTGCTGAATTTCCAGCTGCTTGCGCGAAAGGGTTACTTGACCTTCAGCATCCTGATCTCGGATAATCAAAAACTCCAGTTCCTCTTGCAATGGCAGCACTTCCGATAAATCGGTAACAGCTCTCAAAGAAGCTTCTTCACGGGAGATAAAAGCGGATGACTTACCACCAATATCTACATAAGCTCCATCAGGGTCAAGTTGAAATACTTTACCACGGACAACTTGTCCCTTTTGAAACTGGTAGTCGTGTACTTCTAATGCTTTAGCAAAGTCGTCCATAGTAAAAGACGAATTAGCTGGTTGAGAAAGTTGCGATTCGGAGTTCATAACGATTGCAGATAAATTATTATTTGATGTGATGCCACTGGAATTTTAGAATAGCTGGAATATTGCCCATTTGAGAAAATTTGCCGTATTTTTCTATCTAGGCTCCTAAAACACTCTTAAAAAGTTGTTTCACCTGCTCCCAAGCATCAGCTGTGGCTTTAGGATTATAGCTGGCGCGGTGGTTACAGAAAAATCCGTGGTCAGCTCCATCGTAGCGAAACACACGATGAGGAATTGTGTATTTTTCTAATTCGGCGTTAATTTGATCTATCTGTGAGGCGGGGATGCTGGCATCTTCCATGCCAAAGAAAGTATATATGGTTCCTTTTATGTCTGGAGTTAGGTTAATGGTGGGAGCGCCACCTCCTGGTGTCCGAGTAGTAATGCCAGCACCGTAAAAGGATGCAGTAGCTTTAATATCTGGTAGAGTAGCAGCAAGATAAGCTACATGACCACCAAAACAAAAGCCAATACAGCCAAAGCTATCTGGTTTCACCTGGGGTAGAGTTTTGAGATAGTCGATGGCTGATTGAATATCACTTAATAATTCTGTTGCTTGAGTTTGCTGCCAAGCGTATTCTTTACCAATTTCTACAGCTTCCGGGGTGTAGCCTGTTTCAAAATCAGGGGCTTGGCGTTGAAAAAGTGCTGGGGCGATCGCAATATATCCGGATTGAGCAATGCGTTCGGTAACTTCCCTAATGTGAGCGTTGACACCAAAAATCTCTTGCAATACCACTACTCCCGGATAAGAACCAGGAGCTTGTGGCTGTGCTAAATAAGCCGATATTTGCAAATTATCTTGCGAAAGTTTGACAGTTGTGGTATGTATTATTTGCTTTGTCATAAAAATTTTTAGTAGTGCGATCTGATGAAGCTTATGATGATTGGATTAACTATGCCAGTAGTTTAGCGATTTCCCATAGCAGTGATCAATTAGCAAAAGTGGGGAATAAAAAATTTCTCGCTAAAAAAACTATATGTATATAAGATATCTAATATGTCATCAATGCACCTAGTTAGTTGCCTCTACTAATATCAACAGGTTTGGTAATGATTCAATTCCGTATTCAGCCAGACAGTGAAATTCCCGCTTCTAATCAGCTATTTAATCAAATCCGGTTTGCGATCGCCTCCCGGCAATATCCGCCTGGATACAAATTACCCAGCACAAGAGCATTAGCCATGCAAACTGGGTTGCACCGCAATACTATTAGCAAAGTTTACCGCCAGTTAGAAGATGACGGGTTTGTCGAAAGTCTAGCTGGTTCGGGAATTTATGTGCGTACCCAAGGCCATGAAGGCGGTAGCAAGCTACAATCTCCCATCGTTAAAAAACAAAGCGAAGATGCCTATCAACTAGTGCAGAAAGCCCTGGATGAAATGCTTTCTCAAGGCTATTCACTCAACCAAGCGCGGGAGCTATTTTTAGGAGAAATTGATTGGCGCTTACGTTGTAGCGCTCAAGTCCTCGTGGCAGTTCCCGCCCATGACATAGGTGCTGGGGAATTGATGGTGTATGAATTACAAATAGCCCTGAAAATACCTGTACAGTTGGTAGCAATGGAAGAGTTAGCGGCGGTGCTAGATAAAACTAACTCAGCAACGGTGGTGACAAGTCGTTATTTCATTAGCGATGTAGAAGAAATAGCAGCGCCAAAAGCTGTACGGGTAATTCCTCTAGATATCTATGATTACACCAAAGAACTGGATCTACTGAAAACCTTGCCCAAGCAAAATTGTGTAGGCATAGTTAGTCTGAGTTCCGGAATTGCCCGCGCCGCAGAAGTGATTCTTCACGGTTTACGAGGAGATGAACTATTAATTATGACTTCACAACCAAAGGATGCTTATAAAATTAGAGCGATCGTCAAAAGAGCGGAAGTGATTATTAGCGATCAAGCTAGTTTTCCCACTGTACACGCAGCAGTACAAGCATCACTGGAAGATATCATTCGTCCACCTAAACTGATTAAGGTAGACAATTATATTGGGGCTACGTCGATTAATTTATTAAAACGTGAACTGGGTTTAGTTTAGGGATTTCCCAAAAATCAATATTCAAATCAAAGTTCTCTTAGACGCTAGGGGCGATTTCTGCGGAGCGCTGAGTGCGAGACAGCACACGCTACGCAAATGCGATCGCTCTATCATGTAGAGTCTAGGTTATCAGTCCCGGAACGTCGCCACCAATTTGATATAGATTATCCTAGATACTTAAAAACGATTCCAGTTAGACTTATGGATAACACGCTGCAATTATTAACCCCTGTACAACTCGGTACTTACACCTTACCGAACCGTCTGGTGATGGCTCCCTTGACTCGCTGTCGTGCTGCGGCTGGCAACATTCCCTACGAACTTCATGCCACCTACTATGCACAACGGGCAACTGCTGGACTGATTATTTCCGAAGCAACCCAAGTCTGTCCTCAAGGACAAGGTTATCCCAATACCCCCGGCATCCATTCGGCTGAACAGATTGCTGGCTGGAAAAAAGTTACCCAAGCGGTCCACGACAAAGGTGGTCGCATTTTTCTGCAACTCTGGCACGTTGGGCGCATTTCCCATCCTGATTTTCAGCCAAATGGTGAATTACCCGTTGCCCCTAGCGCGATCGCCCCAACAGGAGAAGTCGGAACCTACGAAGGCATGAAACCCTACGTCGCGCCCCGCGCCCTTGAACTCGAAGAAATCCCCAGCGTGATTGACCAATATCGTCAAGGTGCGAAAAATGCCCTAGAAGCAGGCTTTGACGGCGTTGAAGTACATGGCGCAAATGGTTATCTGATTGATCAATTTTTGCAAGACTGCACCAACCACCGCACCGATGCCTATGGCGGCTCAATAGAAAATCGGTCGCGCTTTTTGATGGAAGTTCTGGAAGCCGTAACTGAAGTCTGGGGTGGCGATCGCGTTGGTTTACGATTATCTCCTTCCGGCAGTTTTAACGACATGGGCGACTCAGACCCCAAAACCCTCTTCAGCTATGTCGTGCAGGAACTCAACAAATTTAACTTAGCCTACCTGCACCTCATCGAACCCCGTCTTAATGGGAGCCAAGATACCCTAGAACATCTCAGTAGCGACCTCACCTCTGGTTTTTTCCGTCCCCTGTTTCACAGTAAAATTATTGCGGCTGGCGGATTAAACCGTGAAATTGGCGAACAAATCATCTCCAAGGGCGAAGCTGATCTAATTGCCTATGGTCGCATCTATATTTCCAATCCTGACCTTGTGAAACGTTTTGCCCTGAATGCATCGTTGAATCCCTACGATCGCAGTACCTTTTACGGCGGCACAGAACAGGGCTACACTGACTATCCCTTTTTAGAAGAAGCGTAAAATTAAGTTAACCCGCTTGTGGTTCCGGTGCCTTAACCTGCAAAAACTCTTGCACTATTTCTAAGTAGTTTGAGGCATCTTCCAACATAGGAAAATGGGATGTATTGGGAATCATGGCAAATTGAATATTCTCACTCTTTGCCGCCGCTTGACGACCCATCTCGGCAGGAATAATCTGGTCATACTCACCAGCCACCAGCAAAGTCGGTACTGTTAACTTGGCAAATTCATGGGGCATTAATTCTGCCTGGGCTTTACTCACGGAAGTATAAATTGTACCCAGAGCAGCATCATAGTCTGCTTGGAGAAAGTCTTGCAAAAAAGCCCGACGCTCCCAACTGGCAATGGGACTATGCAAAAATCTCGCCATAAAAATTCTGTCAACCAAGGGGATTTTACTTAGCCATTGGGGACGAAATTTGACTACATAGCCACCAAATTTATGAAAAGCAGTAAAGGCTTTTTCGTCGTACGTAAAAATACCGCTACAGGTTAAAATCCCTCTTTCTACACGTTGGGGATAGCGGTTGATAAACAATGTGGCGATAGATGCACCCATTGAATGAGCATTAATATAAAGGCGCTGGATGTGCAGTTCATCTAGGAAAGTTGCTAAATCTTCGGCATACTCTTCTAATTCATAAGTTAGCTCTTGAATGGCCTCTACTTTTTCTGGTTTTGACTGAGACTCTACAACAGAAGCACTGGTTGCGGCGATGATAGGTTGGCCATGAGAACGCCCAAAACCCCGTAAATCGTAGAGTAAACAATCAAATTGCTCTGCCAAAGCATCAGCTGTACTTTTCCAGTATCTAGCTGAACCAGCCCAACCATGAAGAAACACCATGACTGGCTTTACTAAAGAATCAGAGGGTTTTTTCACCCACTCATAGTAATGCTCAACACCACGAACACGAATATAAGACATTTTTCTCAAGTCAAAATTCACAAGTCAAAAGCCAATGACCAATGATCAATGATTTACCCTGAGCGTAGCCGAAGGGCTAATGACTATTAAGCTGATTCCGGTTTAGGTAAGGAGGACGGATGTACTATTAATTCGGCTGTGGAACGCTTCTCTACCATTTCCTTAGTAACCATGCAGCGAGTAACATCCTGACGAGAGGGTAATTCGTACATGACATCAAGCATTAGTTCTTCCACAATACCCCGCAAGGCTCTAGCACCAGTTTTCCGGCGGTAGGCTTCTTGGGCGATCGCCCGCAACGCATCCTGTTTAAAATCTAATTGGACGTTATCCATATTCAGCAGCTTTTGGTACTGTTTCACCAAAGCACTGCGTGGCTCGGTCAAAATTGCCATGAGCGCTTCTTCATCCAACGGATCAACCACAGCTACCATTGGCACACGTCCAATAAATTCGGGAATCATGCCAAATTTTACTAGGTCATCTGGTTCTAGATAACGGAGAGTATCAGCAGTCCGTTTTTCTTTGGACTGAAGGTCGCCGGGTTGCACAAAACCCATTGACTTTTTGCCGGCTCTCTGCTCTACTACCTTATCTAAACCGACGAAAGCACCGCCACAAACAAACAGAATATTACTCGTATCAATCTGAATACAGTCTTGATAAGGATGCTTACGTCCTCCTTGGGGTGGCACATTGGCGATCGTCCCCTCTAACATTTTCAGCAAAGCTTGCTGCACGCCTTCCCCGGATACATCCCTGGTAATGGAAGGGTTTTCACTCTTGCGCGCGACTTTATCTATTTCGTCAATGTAGATAATTCCTCGCTGGGCTTCTTCCACATCCAAGTCTGCCACTTGTAACAGTCGCAGTAAGATATTTTCTACATCTTCGCCGACATACCCTGCTTCTGTCAGTGTCGTCGCATCCGCCACAGCAAAGGGTACATCCAAGATGGTAGCCAAGGTTTGCGCCAAGAGGGTTTTACCGCAACCAGTGGGGCCAATTAACAAAATATTGGACTTTTGCAGTTCCACAGCATCATCTGCGGCGTTTTTACCTTTCGACTGAATAACTGCCAGTCGCTTGTAGTGGTTATAAACTGCCACTGACAAAACTTTCTTAGCTTCGTCTTGACCAATAACGTGTTCGTCTAGATATTTTTTAATCTCTCTAGGTTTGGGAATTTGGTTAAAGGAGAGATTAGCAGAGCGCCCACGACGTTTTTCGGTTGGTTCTGACCTTGGTGCTGGTTGTGACGCAGCCGTATTCGTGTCTAGTAACTCTTCATCTAGGATTTCATTACACAAGTCAACGCATTCATCGCAGATGTAGACTCCCGGCCCTGCGATTAGTTTACGTACTTGCTCTTGAGACTTGCCACAAAAAGAACATTTCAAATGGGAGTCGTACTTAGACATACCAGCCTCTTATTTCAGAATGGTGACATTTTCCCCGGCAGTGGGAATATTTTGTCTGGAAATGACTTGATCAATCAAACCGTAATTTTTTGCCTCTTCTGCCGACATAAAAAAGTCGCGTTCGGTATCTGCCTCAAGTCTTTCTAGGGGTTGACCCGTATGATGGCCTAGTAATTGATTCAACTTAGCTTTAACATACAGAATTTCTCGCGCTTGAATCTCAATATCAATGGCTTGACCTTGAGCGCCACCTAATGGTTGGTGAATCATAATACGAGAGTCTGGTAGAGACATCCGTTTCCCAGCAGAACCTGCTGCTAGGAGGAAAGCCCCCATGCTTGCGGCTAATCCAAAACATATAGTAACAACATCGGGACGGATTTGTTGCATTGTATCATAAATTGCCATGCCTGCGTAGACGGAACCACCAGGAGAATTGATATAGATTTGAATATCTCTTTCTGAGTCTTCCGCGTCTAGAAACAGCAGTTGAGCCACAATGGAATTGGCAACTGTATCATCAATGGGAGTCCCCAAGAAGATAATTCGCTCTCGCAGCAGGCGGGAGTAAATGTCAAAAGCTCTTTCTCCCATGCCAGACTGCTCTACCACCATTGGTACGATGTTGGTAGGTTGGCTCAGATGGGAGGTAACGTTGACTCTACTTAAACTATGGATGGGGTGGTTTCCCGACTGGGATAAAAGCATATAAGAACTATTGAGAATTAAGTTAGGACAGGTTTGGCAGTAGTTATTGCTGCTTTTTTCAAAGATGCAATTTTATTTGAGCTATTCATTCACCATTATGCCTTATGGATATAGCTCTCGTAAAAACGGATCAAGCTAAAGCGATCGCACATCCCCAATTTTTGCCCGATGGTTTGCATATTTCATCAGGATTTGCTGCGTATGGGGGATAAATTCCCATCAGGAAGTGCCGAGTAGGCAAAATTTGTACTCAGCACTTCTTGTACACGATTTATCGCGTATCAGCACAGATTATATTGATTCTGTAGTAGCTGCTGTGCTTTGTTCCTCAGTCTGAGGTTCCGTTGTCTCTGAGTCTTCTGAGGTTTCTGCTGCGGGAGTCAGAGAACCTTCGGGGACTAGTTCTACTGATGAATGTTCTAGCAGCCAATCAACGATTTTTTCAGTTAACAGTTCGTTTTCCACGACTGAACGCATTCTTTCAGTGTCAATATCTTGGTCTTTGTACTGTTCCATCAATTCGGTAACTCTGGTTTGAACTTCTTCAGCTGTCACCTCAATGGATTCTTTTTTACTGACTTCCAGTAATCCTAAAGACCGTTTCAGGCGTTCAATAGCCTCATCACGCGATCGCTCCCGCAATTGGGGAATAATATCTTGGGTAAAGAGCTTTCTCACATCCAATCCTTGCTGAGAAAGGCGCATCGCTGTTTGGGTAAGCATTGCGTCTATTTCTTTGTCAATCAAGGTTTCTGGTAAGTCAACCTCTACATATTGCAGCAGTTCTGCTAACAAGGCTTCCTGCTGGTTGGATTTAGTTTTTTCCTCAGCCTCTTTTTGATATCGTTCTTCTAGAGAAGCCCGGAGTTCAGCTAAGGTATCAAAGTCGCTAACTTCCTGGGCGAAGTCATCGTTGAACTCTGGTAGTTCTTTTTCTTTGATTTCTTTGAGTGTAACTGTGAAAATTGCCGCTTTTCCAGCTAACTCTTCGTTAGCATAAGGATCTGGGAACTGAGCCGAAATTTCTCTGGTTTCTTCGGGATTCATGCCCACCATACCTGAGACAAAGCCGGGAATAAACTTATCTTCTTGCAATTCTAGTTGAAAATCTGTGGCTTCCGCTCCAGGAATTGCTGTTGGCTCGGCTGTTTCGTCTTCGCCTTCACCTTTGGCTAACACGCCTTTAAAATCAACTACAGCAACATCGCCAATTTGGGCTGCACGTCCTTCTACAGGAATCAGCGTCGCTAATTCTGCTCTTTCTTTTTCCAGGACTTCATCAACTCGACTGGAGTCGTATTTGATTTCCTCGGCTTTGGCTGTTAAACCGGTGTACTGTACTAAATTAACTTCTGGTTGTACATCTACGGCGGCTAAAAAAGTCAGGGGTTTTCCTGGCTCATAATTACTGATCAAGTCGTCAAAGGAACTCCGCAGTTGTGGTTGTCCAATTGCGGGAATTTCTTCTTGTTTGAGTGCTTTTTCTACGCCATTCTGCACGATTTCTTCCAGCGCTGCTGCTTTGACGCGTGTTACGCCCAAGCGCTGTAGCAATATCGGCCGAGGTACCTTGCCTTTACGAAACCCAGGAATAGTTGTAGTTCTAGCTAAGTTTTTAATTACTTGTTCGTAAGTTTGCTTGGTAATTTCTGGCGTAATCTCGATTTCCAGACCGATTTGGCTGGCGGGAAGTTTTTCCTGGGTAACTTTCATGCTTTGTCTCTATATTTATTTCTGGTTTTTTGGCTCCCAGCACGCACAAGAGGCGATTTACCGCTTTTGTGGGTTGATTGCTCTTGGTTTCGGAATGGGAAGTATCTACTTATCTGTCAAAAGCCCATATTATATGGATGAGTGCCTTGAGTAGATATCCAGTTTACCCCCAATGGCAAAGGACTTGACAATTTGCGGACATAACTTTGGTTATGGAAACTGGCAGTTATTACAATAACTTAACTAGTCCTGGTTTTCTCAATTCACCGGTCTCACACCGTGATATTCTGGTTTTTAACTAGGGTTTTCTGCTATAGATTGTTATATTGTTGGGTCTTTCTGCTTTTTGGAACTCAGGCTGACTGTTTTCCATCCCTCTGGATCATAGTACATCCATTTTTATCCACAACCCAATAATACTATCTCCATATTTGTTATTTTTAAAACTTTCCGAATAATACTATCCTTACGTGTAGATACTCCTTGTTGGACTAGAAATGACGTTGTTGTATAATAACATTATATAATAATCCCAATAGATGGGATGTTTTAGCAAGAATGCTGAAAAAAATCAACATTGTTTAACTTAATGTAAACTGACTATATTCAGAAAAATCCCCTAGAATTAAAAAAATTATTCAAAATTGGCGATCGCTATTTAGATAATTAAGTATAAATTGTAAATTTTTCGGAAAAATATACGCAACCTTTAAAAGGAGAAAGCCAGTTTGTCAAAATCCTATCGTGTAGCTATTTTGGGAGCGACCGGTGCTGTTGGCACAGAGTTGCTAGAATTACTAGACAGCCGGAACTTTCCAGTGGGAGAGTTGAAGCTATTGGCATCAGAAAGAAGTGTGGGGCGATCGCTACGATTTAAAGGGCAAGATTTACCAGTAGAATTAGTCAGCGATCGCAACCTAGAAAATATAGATATAGTTCTAGCTAGTGCTGGGGGTTCCACATCCAAGACTTGGGCAGGGGTAGCTGTCGAAAAAGGTGCAGTGGTGATCGATAACTCCAGCGCCTTTCGCATGAACCCGGAAGTTCCCCTAGTCGTACCAGAGGTAAACCCCTTAGCTGCTGCTAACCACCAAGGTATTATCGCTAACCCTAATTGCACCACAATTTTGATGAGCGTGGCAATTTGGCCTCTGCATCAAATTAGCCCCATCAAACGGATTGTAGTTTCCACCTATCAATCAGCGAGTGGCGCAGGTGCGAAAGCAATGGCAGAAGTTAAAACCCAGGCCAGCGCCATATTACAAGGACAGCAACCAGTAGCCGAAGTCTTGCCTTACCCCTTGGCGTTTAACTTATTCCCACATAACTCTCCCTTAAACGATTTGGGTTACTGTGAAGAAGAAATGAAAATGGTCAACGAAACCCGCAAAATTTTTGGCGACCAACAAATTAGAATTACTGCTACTTGTATACGGGTTCCCGTACTGCGCGCCCACTCCGAATCAATTAATCTAGAGTTTGAAAATCCCTTTAGTGCAGATGCCGCCAGAGAAATTTTAAGTCGCTCTCCTGGAGTAAAATTAATCGAAGATTGGGAAAAGAATTACTTTCCCATGCCCATTGAAGCCACAGGTCAAGACGATGTTTTAGTAGGAAGAATCCGTCAAGATATTTCTCATCCCTGCGGCTTAGAACTTTGGCTTTCTGGCGACCAAATCCGTAAAGGTGCGGCATTAAATGCCATTCAAATTGCCGAGTTGTTGGTAGAAAAAAACCTACTCCAACCTGCAAAAACATACGTTTCCAGTGAGAAATAATCACCAATTAAATTTCAGGTATTTTTCGCTAGTAAGATATATAAAAAACTATATCTGTGAAGTAACCTTGAAACAAATTGAGCAATAGGTCATGAAATCAGTGAAGAGTGAAGACGGGGATTTACTTACCCAATTATCTCTCTTAACTGATAACTGATAACTGTAAAAAACCAAGAGGCTAATTAGGAGTAAAAACAGGGTGGGAGAATTTGGCAGAGTTTTAACCGCTATGATTACGCCGTTTAAAGCAGATGGTAGCGTTAACTATGATGTAGCAGCAGAACTATCAGCACATCTAGCTAACAACGGCACAGATACATTAGTAATATGTGGGACAACAGGTGAATCCCCTACCCTAAGTTGGGACGAGGAATACCAATTATTTGTGGAAGTATTGCAAGCAGTGGATGGAAAAGCTAAAGTGATCGCGGGATGTGGTTCTAATTCCACCAAAGAAGCGATCGCAGCTACCCAAAAAGCTGCTACAATAGGAGTACATGGTTCATTACAAGTTGTACCTTATTACAACAAACCGCCACAAGCAGGTCTTTACCAGCACTTTCAAGCGATCGCCCAAGCCTGTCCAGAACTACCATTACTGTTATATAATGTCCCTGGACGTACCGGACAAAACCTCAGTCCAGAAACTGTTGCCCGGTTAGCTGAAATTAACAATATTGTTGGCATCAAAGAAGCTACTGGAAATTTAGACCAAGCGAGTGAAATCCGCCGCTTGACACCAAAAGAATTTCAGATTTATTCTGGAGATGATTCCTTAACCTTGCCCTTGTTAGCAATCGGGGCAACGGGTGTAGTGAGTGTGGCTTCTCATCTGGTAGGTAATCAACTACAGCAGATGATTCAAGCTTTTAGCGCGGGAAAAGTGGCAATTGCCGAAGAAATTCATCTACAACTATTTCCTTTGTTTAAAGCTTTATTTTTAACTACAAATCCCATTCCAGTTAAACAAGCGCTGAAACTTCAAGGTTGGGAGGTAGGTTCTACTCGTCTACCGCTATGCGAAGCTGACTCAGATGTGAGCGATAAGTTAAAGGTGGTATTGGATAAACTTGATTTAATTTAGATAGTAACTTGTGGTTGCTAAAGATGTATATCAAGAATGAGAGTAATTTTAACGAGTTTAAACTTGACATTTCTATGCTTTCTAGTTGAGCAAAGTATGGGATTTAAGAAATTACAAATAAACACAGATGTACACAGATAAAATAATTCTGTATATGATAAATATGAGAAGAGTTATATATGTAAAATCGTTTGATTAAAGGAAAAAGTCAAAATCTCAATTACAATTTAGCTGCTTTCAAATAGAAAGTTAGTATTTTCTGTCATAACAATCATAACGAGATAGGTAAATTTGAATTTATTAAAGCTGAAAAACCAACCAAAATCCAAGGAGACAATGGTAAATAACGAAACTAAATCTGCCCTCAAAATTATTCCGTTGGGCGGTTTGCACGAAATTGGTAAAAATACCTGTGTTTTTGAGTATGAAGACGAAATTATTCTGCTTGATGCGGGATTAGCCTTTCCGACAAAAGGAATGCTAGGGGTAAATATTGTCCTGCCAGATACAACTTATCTACGGGAAAATCGCCATAAGATTAAGGGTATGATCGTCACCCACGGTCATGAAGACCATATCGGCGGTATCGCTTTTCACCTGAAGCAATTTGACATTCCTGTGATTCATGGGCCAAGGCTGGCAATGGCCATGCTAGAGGGGAAATTGGAAGAAGCCGGAGTACGCGATCGCACCGACTTAAGATCAGTTAAACCTCGTGATATAGTCCGCATCGGTCAACATTTCTTTGCAGAATTTATTCGTAATACCCACTCTATTGCTGATAGTTTTACAGTGGCTATTCATACCCCTCTAGGTGTAGTCATCCACACAGGAGACTTTAAAATTGACCATACACCTGTAGATGGGGAACACTACGACTTACAAAGGTTAGCAGAACACGGTGAACAAGGTGTACTTTGCTTATTGAGTGATTCAACTAACGCCGAAGTACCAGGATTTACCCCCTCAGAACGTTCAGTTTTCCCTAACCTAGATCGGGAATTTGGCAAAGCTACCGGGCGCTTATTTGTCACCACCTTTTCCTCCAGTGTGCATCGCATCAACATGATTTTGCAGTTGGCGCAGAAGCATAACCGTGTCGTATCGGTTGTGGGTCGTTCCATGCTGAATTTGATTGCTCATGCCCGCAATCTGGGTTACATAAAGTGTGATGATAATATCTTCCATCCGTTGCACGCAGTACGGAATATGCCAGATGAAAAGGTACTGATTTTGACTACTGGCTCTCAGGGTGAAACAATGGCAGCCATGACCCGTATTGCCAACAAAGAACACTCTCAACTCAAAATTCGTCCAGGAGATACCGTACTCTTCTCTGCAAACCCAATTCCTGGCAATACTATCGCTGTGGTTAACACCATCGATAAATTGATGATTCAGGGCGCAAATGTAGTCTATGGGAAGGATAAAGGCATTCACGTCTCCGGTCACGGCTGTCAGGAAGAACAAAAACTGATGATCGCCTTAACTCGTCCCAAGTTCTTCGTGCCATTTCACGGTGAACATCGAATGCTAGTGAAGCACTCCCAAACTGCTCAAAGTATGGGCATTCCTGCGGAAAATATGGTGATTATCGAAAACGGTAACATCGTAGAACTAACTGAAGAATCTATCCGTGTTGCTGGTAAAGTTGCATCTGGTATTGAACTTGTGGATACCACCAGCGCTGGTATGGTCAGTGATATGGTTTTACAAGAACGACAAAAAATGTCAGAAGAAGGCATTGTCACCATTGCTGCTGCTATTGATTGGAATGGCAAACTTTTAGCTAAACCAGAAACTCATCTGCGGGGTGTTGTTACCAGTGTAGAGCGATCGCTTGTACAGAAATGGGTGCAACAACGCATTGAAGAAATGCTGAGTGTGCGTTGGTCAGAATTTGCCCAGATTCGTGAAGGCGAAAAACCAGAAGTAGACTGGGGTGGATTACAAGGGATGTTAGAGCGGGAATTACAACGCTCCATTCGTAGAGAGTTGCAATGTCAACCAACTGTGACTTTGTTGATGCAAATTGCTGAAGAACCACCTGCGAAGGTTTCCGATGGTAGAAGACGGCGGACTCGCACCACAGCGCAGGTAGCATCTTAATCAAGGTGTTTAGTTAAGTTTGGGGTGGGTTAAAAATACTACATTCCTAACCCACTCTACTAAGAATAGACTTTATCACCCCGGTTTCTTGAAGAAATTGGGGTTTTTGGCTTTTACCAATGACTTAGAACTGACTTGGTTTTACTACTTACAGAAAATGTTACGTATTATTAAACACTAATAACTATTGATTTTTCTAAGTTAATCATGCTAAGTTTTTATTCCTATCTAATTGCAACTAACTAGGACTTTAATACTAGTAATATTGAGAAAATATATTAATTTTCTCTGACATTCTCGTACAAAAAAGGACAAGCGCCAACTTGTCCCGAATTAAATTAATCTCATCTTTGAGTATGCCAAGTAATCTTATTTTCTTCAACAGTATATTGTTGACAGGTCTTTTCGTGTCAAGTGCAGCTGCAACAACAGCACAAAAATCTGAAAGTGAAATCCCTCGCATCAGCGAAATAGAACTACCTCAAACTCAGGCTGAGTTGTTGACTCAAGACACACCAAGCCTGACAACAGAGGACGAAAGAGAAACTGATATTCAACTAGATGTAGTAACTAGTCCACTGGTGAATTTTATTGAAGAACGGCAAAATTCACCCACAGGGGTAATTATTATTGACCAGCGAGAAATACAAAGGTTTAATCATCGCACAATAGGCGAAGTTCTCCGCCGTCAACCTGGTGTAGTGTTGGGCGGACCACCAGGAGAAGATAAAGATGTGCAGCTTTTAGGTTTACCCAAAGA
Organism: Nodularia chucula CCY0103; assembly: GCF_963923915.1. Classification (NCBI taxonomy): domain Bacteria; kingdom Bacillati; phylum Cyanobacteriota; class Cyanophyceae; order Nostocales; family Nodulariaceae; genus Nodularia; species Nodularia chucula. The sequence continues at coordinate 62,862 of NZ_CAWUOL010000010.1, forward strand.
ATACACACAAGTTTTAATTAACGGTCAGCGTTTCCCCGATGGAGGTGAAAATCGGGAGTTAAAAGTAGACCGGATTCCTGTCAGTTTAGTAGAACGCATCGAAATTATTAGTAATCCTACCGCCACTATCGATTCTCAAGGTGTGGCCGGGACTGTGAATATTATTCTCAAAAAAGCACCTGATCAACGAATTTCTGACCTCACCATTACCGGGACAACCTTAGAAAGTGCTGGACCATTTGGTGGTGTTAGTGTGCTTTATGGTGATAAACAAGGTGATTTTAGTTACTTAATTAGTGGGGGGATTCAACGCCGGGATTCACCGAAAGAGAAATTCAAGCAAACTTTAGATCGGCAAAATCGTCCCACGGAAGATGAAACAGAAAGTGAAGGTAAACGTCTTCTCGATATTAGTTTAGTCCCCAACTTGGTTTGGCGGGTGTCTCCCAGAGATACACTCAGCTTTGAACCCTTATTTTTGCGAACCTTGGAGGAAAAAGATGCAACTCGTAACCTCACGAGACAGAGATTTTTTCCCAGTGGAAGACTCCAAGAACAGCAACAAGAAACAGTCAAGAAAGATGAAGATAAGACAGTTACAGGTTGGCGTTTAGGTGGTCATTGGGAACGGGAATTAAGTGCTACTGCTGATATGAAGTTGGGGTTATTCTTTCAACGGACAGATGAGAGAAAAGATAAAGTAGAAGTCAAAGACAATATTATTACCACTTTTTTGAATGTCGATGGTAGCCCTTTAGACCCCGCAAGACCTGTGAGAAATCCAGGTGATATTAAACGGGAAGAGGAAACAAAATTTGAGCAGGGTTTATTAGGAACTTTAGTCTTTAATCTTCGCCCTTGGGAAAACCACAGTTTGACGTTAGGTGTGGAAGGAAATTTGCGCGATCGCGAAAAAAAGAAAATCACTACAGAACAGCCAACAGCACCCCAACTCAGGGAACCTGTAGAGAAAATTGGCCCCAAAGATATTTACAACATCACAGAAAATCAACTAAATCTGTATGTTCAAGACGAAATTCGCTTAGGTGATTTACATACCCTGACAGCCGGATTGCGGATGGAAGCCGTAAATAACACAGCTAGCGCCCTAGATAATACCAGCATTGGGCAATCAGGGACAATATTTAACCCCTCCCTACACTACAAATACCAAGTTTTACCAACCACCGTTTTCCGATTGAGTGCAGCGCGGACAATTCGCCGTCCCAAATTTGATGATCTCATCCCCTTTATTGATAGTAAAAATGGGACTTTACTGCAACCCGACAACATAGGAAATCCCGAATTAAAACCAGAAACTTCTCTGGGTGTAGAAGCAGGAATTGAACAATCTTGGGGAAACAACACCGGGGCATTTGGGATTAATGCTTTCTATCGTTGGGTAGATGACAAAATTGAAAATAGTATATCTCTAAATTCAGAAAATAATCGTTTTCAACAATCACCCAGAAATGCGGGAAATGGCAAAATTTACGGCGTGCGAATGGACTTACAAACACGGACACCTTTTATTGGTTTACCAAACTTGACTTTATTTGGTAATCTTTCTTTTCTCGGTTCAGAATTAGAAGACGCAACCAATGGGGAAATTCGTCGCTTTCAAAATCAACCAAGTTACGTTGCTAATTTGGGCTTTGACTACACCATTCCCTCATGGGGAATGAACTTTGGTTTAAACTACAATATCCTCCCCGGTTTTACCAATCGTGAACTCAAAGATGGGCGAATTGAAGTCACAGAAGAAAGCACAGAAAACGGTTTAGATGCTTACCTGGGTTTCCGGTTAGCTGAGAATCTGCAAATGAATTTGTTTGGAAAAAACTTACTAGCATCTGAAAAAAGGAAATCTCGTGATATTTTCAATAGTTTAGGTGAGTTTCAAAATGCGCGAATTGAGAGGGAAACAGCAGAGAAACTTTATGGTATTAGTTTCTCATGGCAATTTTAGGTTGATGACCTAATCAGCTTGTAGGATTGGTAAAATGAGATAATCTCAGCTTGCCAACCTGCTGTTTTTTGGATGAAGTAGAATGGTTTGGCGTGATTTTGCGGAAATTATCAATTACTAATTCCCAAGTGACATTATGGATAACCAAGAAAATCGCTTACATCGAGAACTAGCACCAGAAGTTTTTCAACTAGCGGCTGAATTATACTCTCAAAAACAGCAAGAATATTCTCTGCAAGAACTCATATTAATTGGCGAAGAAGCCAAAATACCTGCTGAGTTTATTCAGCAAGCAGTAGATTTAGTTCAAGCTAAAAATAAAAGTCGCAAAATTCAATTTCCCAAGAAATTCAAAAACCTAAAGTTAGTATTGTTAGGAGTAGCTGCTGTTACGGCTACTTTAGTCGTCGGTGGATGGGGATATAACCAAATATCCAATAGTAAAAATAGTTCGGAGTCTCCTGTGAACATATTACCAGTCAAAAGTGATAAAGAACAAACCCATACGGGGAATGTTGAGCGGTACTTATTAAATAAAGAAGGTTTAGTTGAGGGAGTTTTGTTGAATAATGGCAAACAAATTAAGTTTGCAGCACATAATGGTAAACAGTTAGAAGATGCGATTAAACCAGGGGATACTGTAGAAGCTGTTGGTAAATCAGGTACTTCTAGTTCTTATGGACAAGAAATAGATGCACGCGTAATTACGAATACTAAAACTAACAAAGTTGTGGCGAAACAACCGAAGCCTAAAGGTGAGAAAAAATCTGAATCTAGTAATTTAACTACTTTAAAAATTGATGACACTGTGCAGCATTGGCTAGTTGACGATAAAGGAGAAATTAAAGGCGCTATTTTAACATCTGGAACTCAAGTTCACCTATCTAAACCCATCAGAGAAAATCTGAAGAAATTAGCTAAATCTGGTAGTGAAATTAAAGCTGATGGAGTAGGGAAAGAAACGCCTCATGGCTATGTTGTGGAAGTCATCTCTTTAAAAATTAATGGTGAGTTATTACCAAATGCTAATTAAACAGGGCTTACGCAAAATTATGAAAAACGTATAGCCTTCTCTTCGAGAGGCTTCGCCAACGGCATAGCTTCCGCTTAAAGCGTAGCGTGCGCGTAGCGCATACCGCAAAGGACACAAAGAACACAAAGGAAAGAAGGTTTCACCAGAGTTATTAGCAAATGCTAATTAAAGAGCAAACCTCACCCCAACCCTCTCCTTGCTAAGGAGAGGGAGCCAATCTGAAAATGATACAAAAAATTGTAGGTTGGGTTGAAGTAAAGAAACCCAACATCATTGACAGCAGCGTTGGGTTGCACTACACGACAACATACCCTACAAATTAATACTTAAAAATAATTTCTCAGGGAGTCAACGCTTCATGTTATTTTTCTGTTATTTTTATCTGCAAAACTATATAGTATGAAAAAATTATCAATAAATAACCCAGTTCCACCTTTGTTACTGGATATGGCGCGGGTGTTACTGACTTATCCTCAATGGTTAGCAGCTGCAATTATTTCTACTGTCGTGGTTGCAGCTTTAGAACCCAGTTTGGCATGGATGGGTAAAAAAGTGGTAGATGATCTCAAAGAAGGTAGTACTGATTTAAGTTCAACATTACCCAATTATGTTTTAGTCTTTGGCGGTTTATTGTTTGGATTGGGTTTAATTAAGTTCGGTGACAAGCTAATAGATAAAATTTATGAAACTCGGTTGATTATTTGTTTGCAAAGAACTTATTTACAAAGACGGGGAAAAGACAGAGGTGCAGAAGATATTTCTCGGATTCTTTACCACTGTAACCGTGCTAAACCTGGGCTAGATATTATCCATAAAGATGCGGGAAAAATTATTGCTCAAAGTGTTTCAGTCATTGTTTGGCAAGTAACTTTAGCACCAGCATGGCTACCTGCTTTACTTTTAGCAGTGATTCCGCCGATTTTGATTGGCTTTATTTTTGGCAAGTTTATTCAAGTAGCTAGTTTGAAAATGCTCACTGCTCAAGAAAATATTGCTGCTTCCACTACAGATGCTAAAAAACTAGAGTTAATTGAGCATCAAGAGTCATTTTATCGCCACACTATCAGACTGGAGGTGTTTAAATCAGGGACGGAAATTTTGATGGATTTACTCACTTGGTTTGGGCTTTTGGTACTGGTTTTGCTGTCTGTAGTTTTTAATGTAGGAGTAGTTCCTCAAGATATTCAAGCTGGTGATTTGGTGCTGTTTTGGGGAAATTTAAATCTACTTTCTAAGCCTTTGGGAAGTATTGTTAAAGTTTACAACAAGGGGAGAGAAGCTTATCCTGCTTTGGTGCAGGTATTAAATCCCACTTTTTCAAGTGATATTTCCATAGAACAAGAGGTATAAAAAATGAGAAAAACTACTGTAGCTGCTCATCGGATTCTGGGGATAATTGTCGGGGTTTTTATCATCATTATTGGCTTAACAGGTAGTATTTTAGTTTTTGATAAAGAAGTTAACCCGATTCTGCACCTGCATACACATCAAGTTGTACCCCAAGGTGAGCAGATTTCTCTCCAGCAGGTAACATCGATAATTCAGGAAAAATATCCAGAAGCACAGTTAGATTGGGTGACGGTTCCGACACAAGTTAATGAACCTTACCATGTATTAATTAAATCTTTAGATAAATCAAAGACGGATATTTATTTAAATCCTTACGGTGGTGAGGTGTTGGGAATTTACTTGCGCGATCGCCCTTGGATGAAAATTGTCAATCAGTTACACATTCATCTATTAGCCGGGAAATTTGGGGGTTTTGTCGTCGGGTTGTGTGGTGTAATGCTACTGATATTAAGTATTACCGGCTTAATTTTATGGAATGGCTGGAAAAAATTATCAGTTGGTTTTAAAGTCCGTTGGCAAGCTAAACAGCACATTGTGAATTATGATTTACATAAGGTAGGGGGAGTATTAACCGCAGTATTTTTGGTATTGATTGCAACTAGCGGCAGTATGATGGTGTTTGATAAACCGATAAAAAATTTCGGGTATTGGATAACTCATCAAGAACATATAGAAAAACCTGTTTCTAGTTTTGCAATTAATAAACAGTCTTTAACGCTAGATGATTTTCTGGAAACAGCTACAAATGCTTTTCCTCAAGGAAAACCAACTGTTATCTACACTCCCAAAGATGAAAAGTCAGTGGTGCGAGTTCGGTTTAAATTACCTCATGAAATTAGCCCAGAAGGTAAAAGTTTTGTTTTTCTTGATCAATATAATGGTGATGTTTTAAGGGTAGAAAACTTTTTCCAAACTTCAGCTATGGAACAGGTTAAGGCTTGGGCTGATGCTTTACATACGGGAAGTTATGGCGGGTTAGGAATGATGGGAATTTATATCGTTGTGGGTGTTGTTTCTTCTGGTTTGTCTGTGACGGGTTTTGTGATTTGGTTTAAACGCAAAGGTACGCAGAAGTCAACGCAAAGGGGCGCAAAGGTTGTTATTTAAAGAAACGCCTTGGACACAAAGAAATGGTATTATCATTTCTCTGCGTCCTCTGCGCCTCTGCGGTATGGCTAACGCCACGCTCCGCGAACGTTTAAATTAAAAAAAATTATTTCTTAGGAGTATAACCAACTGTGCAGGCTAATTTTATTCGTCAGATAGCCCAAAAAAATCCATCAGAATTTAAAATTAAAGTTTCAGATTTTACTCTCTACAAGCGGTTTTTTAGATATATATGGCAATATAAGTTACAACTTTTATTAGGTTCTAGTACCATATTTTTTCTGTCATTTTTACAAGTTATTATTCCCCAAATTACTCGTTATGTCATAGATGTAATTATCCCAAATAAAAGGTTTGATTTAATTCCTTGGCTGGGTTTGAGTATTGCTAGTATTTCTCTGCTGATGGGTGGGTTGAATTTTGCTCGTAGTTATATGATGTCTTTGGTGGGACAAAAAACCATCTACGATATTAGAAATGACCTTTATCAACATTTACAGCATCTCTCTTTGAGTTTTTTTGAAAATCAGCGCACAGGCACATTAATGGCGCGGGTAATGCGGGATGTGGACTCTTTAGAAAAGCTGGTAACTACTGATGTTGCTGAAATTGTTGCTGAGATATTTACTTTTGTGGTGATTGTCACTTATCTAATTTATGCTGATTGGCAATTGACTCTATTGATTTTAGTCACGTTACCTTTGATGATTTACCTGACGCAATATTTTGGTAAACGGATGCGGGGTGCTTATCAAGAGGTGCAGTTGCAAGGTGCAGAGATGAATAATCATCTCCAGGAAAGTTTATCTAATATTAAATTAATCAAGTCATGCGCGAATGAGAAATATGAAATAGACCGTTTTTCTGATCGCAATCTTCAAAATATGCAGGCAAATTTGGCGGCTGTGCAACTTTCTTCTGGGTTTGCGCCTGTGATTGATTTTATGAATAATTTAGGAAATATTACAGTTCTGGCTTATGGTTCTTGGGAGGTGATGAAGGGGCGGATGACTGTAGGTGATTTAACGGCTTTTTTGGCATATTTAAATCAGATTAATCAGCCTACAAAACGTTTTAGTAAGGTGATGCACGTCATCCAAAAGGGTGCAACGGCTTTAGAGCGGGTGTTTGAAACTCTGGATACTCAGCCGGAAGTGCAGGAAAAACCTGATGCGATCGCACTTCCTGAAATGCAAGGTCATATTCAGTGGGAAGCAGTGGAATTTGGTTATGCTTCTAGTCAACCGGTGATTCACAACTTCACCTTAGATATGCAACCCGGAATGACTGTGGCGCTGGTGGGTGCTTCGGGAGCCGGAAAAACAACTTTAGCGAATTTAGCCGCACGTTTTTATGATCCCCAACAAGGGCGAATTTTAATTGATGGTTATGATATTCGTGATGTCAGTCTCAATTCACTGCGGAGTCAAATGGGGATTGTTTCCCAAGAAACGCTGTTGCTACATGGAACTGTACGGGAAAATATTGCTTATGGTAAGCCTGGTGTAGATGTTGAGGAAATTATATCAGCTGCTAAAATTGCCCACGCCGATGAATTTATCATCGAGCTTCCCCAAGGTTATGATACGGTAATTGGTGAACGTGGTGTGAAGCTATCGGGGGGACAAAGACAAAGAATTGCGATCGCCAGAGCTTTAATTAAAAATCCCCAATTCTTAATACTCGATGAAGCAACATCAGCACTAGATACAGAATCAGAATACCTAATCAAAGAAGCACTGCAAGAACTCCTAAAAAATCGCACTTGTTTAGTAATTGCTCATCGCCTTTCAACTATTCAAAATGCTGATTTAATTGTGGTTTTAGAAAAAGGCCAAATTATCGAAACTGGAACTCATAACCAATTACTCGCTCATAGTGGAAGATACGCTCATCTACACGCCATGCAATTTCCGCAAAAAAGGGAAGAAACTCAAGGTGTTTTGAGTTAATAATTATGTCACGCATCAGCGAAGCGTTCGCGTAGCGTGCTGTAAGCTCTAGTACGAAGTACGTTAGGCGCAAAGGCATAAAGAAAAGTAAAGATAATTTTTGCATTTCATATTATGATTCAACAACAGCCAACCAATAACTCATAACTCTGTGTTCTCTGCGCCTCTGTGGTTCGTTTTCCCCATCCCCTTCACCCCACCCAGAGATATAATATAGATAGAGTACAAACTGTTAGCGGGACTCCAAATCGGAGATGCTCCCAAAAAGTTAGCCTGTAACCTAACTCAGCAGTTGCTTCTACAACTATGAGATTTGCAACTGCACCAAATAAGGTCAAATTACCCGCTAAAGTGGATGATGCAGCCAGTAACAGCCATAAATGGGTATTATCTCTAGGTATCAGGGGTTCCAGTAAGAGGACAGTGGGAACATTAGAAATCATATTAGACAAAATAGCTGTGATTCCTATTAAACCAGCCGGATTACTGACTACATGAGTAAACGGCTGTAATAAATCCAAGTTCTGAATAACTTTAGTTAAGATAAACAACCCCGAAAACATCAGCAGCAAATTTCCATCTAATTTACTTAAGATGCGTTGTGGTTTCAGCCTCCGAGTGATGAGTAACAAACTGGCAGCTATTAAGGCTGACTCTGCTAATGGTAAACCGACAGCAAAGGCAATCAACAAACCGACAGTCACTACTAAGGTTTTATTAAATAAAGGCCTGAAGATGCGTTCTTTACCTACGGCTAACATTTCACAGGGTTGAGTTGAGCGCACATCTGGATAAAGTAACCACAGTAACGCCACTTGAATGAATAAGCCTGCTATGGCGATTGGTGCTAATGCTTGGGCAAAGTCTAAGTAGGATATGCCGGAAAACGAACCAATGAGAATGTTTTGAGGATTACCGCTTATGGTAGCGACAGAACCTATATTAGTTGCAGCTGCGATCGCCAGTAAATACGGAATGGGATTTAAGCCTAAAGTTTGAGTCAGACTCAAGGTTAAAGGTGTGAAAATCAGTGCTAAAGTGTCATTGAGAAAAAAAGCTGACAAAATCGCACTGCCAAATGTTAAGGCAATTAATAAGCCTAGAGGAGTACGAGTCAGACTTAAGATGATTTCGAGCGATCGCCTAAAAAAACCTGCATAAAATAGGTTGGCGTTTACTACCATCATGCTTAACAGAAACACAATAGTTTTGGCATCAATGGCCAGCCAAGCTTCCTGTAAACTCAACGCCCCCAGCGCAATTAAAAAACTCGAACCAACTAAAGCAATAGTGGCTCGGTTCATCCTTAGCCCAGGAATATAACCTAAAGCCAAACCCAGATAAGTTACCCCTAACACTGCATAAATAGCGAATTGCCGTAAAATCACCTTGTTTTCCCAGTCATCACTAGACCAATCCCATCCTATATTTATATTTGTGAGGTTTATACTGACGCACAATCCCCGCAGATTTTGTTATATTAAATTTTGTAACCATTAACTAGAAACCCGTCCGGTGACAGATGACTTTATTAAAATTTAAGATGTGTTAAGTTATCAATAAGATCCGAGTGATTACACTACCCATACTGCGGGAACTGCGATTTACTTGATGTAGTCATGAGAATAAATGTTGACCTAAGTGGCGATCGCAACACTGATTGTAACTCAGTCAGGAAAGAATATTTCCGGTAAAAGTGATTGCTACATTGTATACATTCATCAGCAAGATGAATACCCTCGTTAATAAAGAGGCTTAATCATGAAGGTATTTGACAATACCACCAAAAGGTTTTTTCTCACAAGCTGGGTATCGATTAACCACACAGACAGTAGCAAACCTGCTGTCACCCAGTTACGCCATTTGGCTCCTCAGTCTCTCGGTGATTTTCTCCAACCCCTGCGGCGGAGGATAGAAAATATTCAAATTAATAATCCCCAAATAGCTCGCCGTTTGTGTCAACTTATTCCGGCTCAATGTCCCTTTGAGCGCGATATTAAATTATTTGGGAAAACTCTGTTTCATATTCCACCCCTGTGTAAACTCAATCCCTTCTTTGAAGAAGTTGTTGGTTTACGCTTCCGAGCGCTGTGCTACCTTGCCGACGAATGTGGTGAAGATGTATCCCAGTACTGCTAGCACTGACTAAAGACGCGATGAATCCTGTCTGTACAAGAGAGTTAGGCAGGCTGTTTCATTTCTTCAAAGGCTTGTAATGTCAAGGGATATTGAAAGAGATCGCTTTCAATATCCTGATCAAAATTTAAATTTTTTTGAATAAGCTTTACTCATTTTGCTCTCTCGGTGTTGTGTTCTACGCATTTACAGTTTATATTTATTTAGAGAGGTATTTTAGACCTCAAAACTTTTGAAACACCCTGCAAGTCGGTAAATATAAGGTAGCTAGCCATTACTCAATCACAGAGAGATTCCAAATGAAGTACAAGTACGTGATTATTTTGGCAATCGGGGCTTTTGCAGGGTTTCAAGCGCAAGCAAAAGCCGCTACTGTTTCTTTGGGAACTGCTAGCGATTTTGCGGTCTTGGGTGGCTCAACGGTGACAAATACAGGTTTTTCCATGATCACGGGAAATTTGGGTGTCAGCCCAGGTTCGGCGGTTACTGGCTTTCCTCCAGGGATCGTGAATCCACCCGGAACAATCAACGCAGGTGATGCGATCGCCTTTCAGGCTCAGGCTGATAACCAATCTGCGTACAATAATCTAGCAGGTTTGGCTTTTACTCAGGACTTAACTGGTCAGGATCTCGGTGGACTGACGCTCACACCTGGAGTTTACTTTTTTTCGTCGTCGGCTCAGTTGACGGGAGATCTCACCCTCGACAACTTAGGTGACCCCAATGCGCACTTCGTTTTCCAGATAGGGAGTACGCTGACGACCGCAAGTAACTCGTCTGTTCTCGTGAGCAATGGCGCTGACTCTCAAAATGTGTTTTTTCAAGTCGGTAGTTCTGCGACTCTTGGTACTGGCACTCAATTCAAGGGAAATATTCTCGCTAACACGAGCATCACTCTGAATACTGGCGCAAATATTCAGTGCGGTAGAGCCTTGGCACAAAATGGTGCAGTGACGCTGGATACCAACAACGTTTCTATAGCCTGCGTGCCGCCAGAAACAGTCCCTGAACCTTTCAGCATTATCGGTACACTGGTTGGCGGTACAGCAGTTTTGCTAACGAGAAAGAAACTCAAAGTAAGCAGCTGTTAACTCTTGCCCATCGGACAATGACTTTATCACACCCTTAAACCCCAAAACCCCCGCAGCCGTTAGTGGCAGGGGGTTTTGTTTTGACGGCAATCTGGTCGGCTAGCTTACTAAAAGTCGAGCTTAAGGGTTAATTAACCCCTAAATTTTTTAATTTGTAATTTAATTTGTAATTTTTCTAGCTTGCCATTTTTGGATAGCTTCTTGAGCATCTTCGTAAACAGCAGTCACCTCTGGGACTAAAGTAGCTGTTTCTATGGCTGCGGCAATATTACCTTCTTCCGCTCTACTTTTAGCCAATTCCAAAATCTTTGCACTCCATTCATTAATGAACTGTTCGGCGACATCAAATCCTGGTTGACCGGGTGGAACCCTTCTAGCCACTTCAATGGCGCGATTATATGTTGATGCTTGGCCGTATCTAATTAAAGATTGAGCCGCTTCCAAAACAGTTTGATTACCCACATATTGTTGAGCTTCTAACTGCCATTGTCTAATTGCTGCTTGGGCTTGGGGATATATAGATTGATTTGGGGAAACTAATTCAGCCGCCGCAATAGCATTAGTATATTGTTTCTCCTGAGCGCGACCCTCGGCTAAATCCAGAATCATGCGACTCCAAATTTGAATATTGTCCTGAGCTTGTTCGTAAAGTGGTTCATCTGGTTGAATTTTAGCAGCAGTGGCGATCGCCTGACTGAGATCACTAGCTTGAGTTTCTCTCAAAGACATTTTCGCTAAATCTAACAGTGCTTGACTCCGCTTTTTAGACTCAGAATTAGCAGCGATTTGGGCGCGAGATTGGTTTTTAGCCTCCAGATTTACTGATGATGTCTCGGAAGTTGAGTCAACATTTGGCACAACACTGGTAACACTGGGTGAAGTCGGTGATGTATCTGGGACTTGTAAAATTTTCGCCTGATTGCGGAGAATAACTATACAAATTAAAGCCGCTACCAACATAGCGCCACCACCCCAAAATAAAAACTGTTTCCACAATGGGGTTTGTACCTTGTAATCAGGTTGTGCCAGAACATAAGGTTGAGGTGCATTGGGAATAAATCTTCCCCCTGTAACTGCTGTATTCACAGGCTGCGGTTGGTGAATATGTTCTGTCTCAGCCGTAGTAGATAATTGTTGTTTTTCCCACTGGACAACCGGTGAGAGCAAATTAGAAACAGGTACTGCTTCCGATTTACCGCCCAGAATAGTTTTCACACCTTGGGCTTCTGTCCACAGACTAGTATTTTGCCTCTGGGAAAAATTGTTGGGCATGATTGGGCGAAGAGAAGACGCTGTACGCGCCACAGCAAAGCTTTCCTCTGGAAAAATCACTGCTTCGCCGCCATTAGTTTCTATAGTATTGGTAACTAGTTCCTGATGATTTTGTACCTCAGATTTCGGTAATATTGCCGCTTGGTGGGGAGGAAAGATAGTGAGAGGATTTTGTATGGGTCGCCAATAGTGTTGACATAATTCTGGGGTAAGAACATTTAAGTAGTTTTCCAGATCCTGTAATGTACTAGCATTGCCAGAACGCAAAGCCTCTAATAATGCAGCAGTGAAAAACCCGTGACCTAGTTCGCTACTTTCATGGGAAAATTGTTCTGATTGACAAGAAAGAACGGTGGGAATTTGTAACTCTTGAGCTAATTCTATGATTTCTCTGCCTACGGCACTATCTGCTTGAGTACCAACAGCACGGTTAATATCCAGTAGTAGCAGCGTATTAATTTCAGCCAGTTGCAGATTTTTCATCAGCGTTCTGACTTCTATACCTGTTTCCTCTGCCAATAGGGGATTTGCTTCCACTGGCATTAAATAATCTTTGCCGTTGTGACTCACCCCATAGCCGCTAAAAAATAACCAGAGATGGTCTTGTGGTTGCCAAAAATTGGCCGTTAACTCCTCCAACCACACAAGCAGATTTTGCTTTGTGGGATAGGTAGATTTATCATCAATGGGTGGAGAAGCATCTGTCATTAATAGACAGCGTTGCTGTAGCAAACCTGCTTCTGTCATCAAGAAATTAGTTAGCACCTCAGCATCTGCCTGAGCGCAACCTAAAGGTTGAAATAATTGATATTGATTAATGCCGATTGCGATCGACCAGTAATTTGCCATCCCGCTCTTTGTAGGTTGTTGTTGTCTTGCCTAAAATTGCGGTTGCCTTTGCTGAAAACACAAAGCTAACCTATGTCTTATAATCTGCGGAGAATATTAGTGATTTACTGACTCCTCAGCAGTTTTTATTACAGTAAACTTAGATAATCATCCTTAGTAAAAATCAAATTACAATTCATCAATCAGGAGTTATCATCTTATGACTAAGAGTATTGCTCATCAAAGATCATTGATCATCCTCTTTCCATTTATTGGCCAAATTGCCAAAAAGATCCGGATCTTTCCGTTAGCGGTTTTACTTTTATCGCCCATTTCTCTGTGGATATTAACAGAAGCCATATCCCCCCAAATGGTTCGTGCTTATACTGCTAGACTTGACCTGCAAATTGAGCGCATGACAGATGAAAGCTATGAAGCCACACTACGTAGGGCAGAAGGAGTAGCTAGAGCAGCAGCTCAACGCAGCTTTGATCAAGATATATTAGCTACAGATGTTTCCGTAGTTATTACCGTAGAAAGTTATGGCGCGATCGCACCGATTTTAGCTTTAGAAGTTAGTCGTCAGCAATGGCGTAGCCGTCCCGATCCTCGACGTTGGGCAACTTACTTTAAAACTACGCGATCGCTCCTCCTATTCGACACACAACCGGCAATTTTCAATGCAGGTCAACCCTCACCGATCATTCCTCCTAATAGGTAACAGGTTGGTGTTCCAAAAGGGAGCAGGGAGCAACTGTAAGACTACTGTGTAGAGCGTTGTTGTAAGCCGTCAACAATCCCCTGCTATAAAATTCGGATTCATGGACTAGAATAGTAAGGTTGTCAAGAATTGCGATATCCGCTACTATGGCTGTTCCTAAGAAGAAAACATCCAAATCCAAACGAGATAAACGTCGAGCTACCTGGAGACATAAAGCTGCTGTTGAAGCTCAAAAAGCCCTTTCTCTAGGTAAATCAATTTTGACTGGACGTTCTACCTTTGTCTATCCCGGCACTGAAGAAGAGGAAGCAGAATCATAGTTTTCTGTTAAGGAAAAGCCACCGTTCAGATTTCTCAATCCTGGATGAAGGCTTTTTCTGGCGTTTGTTGATGAAATTATCAATCAAAGGTAAACGGTACAACCTGATGGGGTTGGAAAATCGGTAATGAGTAATTGGGGAAACCAGTTACCCATTACTCACCAATCATCATCTAAGGATTTTATGGTGTTACCGCAATTAGAGTTTGAGGTTTTAGCCCAGCAGTCGTTTTAAAGCAGATAATTTATTCTTATAGGGCGCATACCGCCAGTCTAAATCCAGCCAAAAGGAATTTTTTAACACACTTTTGTAATGGGAAAAGGTATCAAAACTAGCTTTGCCGTGATAGCTACCTATGCCGCTATCACCTACACCCCCAAATGGTAAAGATGAGATACCAACTTGCATAATTGTGTCGTTGAGACAAACTCCGCCAGAGGAGGTTTGCTGTAAAACTTGTTTTTGCAGGTTCTTGTTTTGAGTAAATAGGTATAAAGCTAAGGGTTTGGGTTGAGAATTAATTAGGGCGATCGCTTCTGTGATCTCTGTGTATTCTAGAATAGGTAAAATCGGACCAAATATTTCCTCCTGCATGACGGGATCTGTTAAGGAAACATGATCAAGTAAGGTAGGCGCAATATAACGTTCTTCAGCGTTGGTTTCTCCACCAACAATAATTTCGCCATCCTTGATTAAATTAGCCAATCTCTCAAATTGTTTTTGGTTAATAATCCTCGCATAATCGGGACTAGTTGCCGGATTATCTCCATAAAATTCTGTGAGGCATTTTTTAATCCCATCCAGCAAATCTGGTTTAATTTTTTGATTAACTAAAAGATAATCAGGAGCAATACAAGTTTGTCCAGCATTGAGAAATTTTCCCCAAACAATCCGTTTAACGGTATGTTCTAAATTAATTTCACTATCAATAATACAAGGACTTTTACCGCCTAATTCTAAAGTTACTGGTGTAAGATGTTTAGCAGCTGCTGCCATGATAATTTTGCCAATAGCTGTACCACCAGTAAAAAATATATGGTCAAATTTTTCTGCTAAAAGTTTTTGACTGGTTTCCACACCTCCTTCTAGTACAGCAATATATTCTGGTGGAAAATATTTGCCAATGATTTCAGAGACTAAACTGGAAGTATGGGGGGCGATTTCTGAAGGTTTGACAATTGTACAATTTCCTGCGGCGATCGCACCAACTAAGGGTGAAATAATTAGCTGGAAGGGATAATTCCACGGTCCGATAATTAACACCACTCCTAGCGGTTCGGGATAAATTTTGGCGGAGTACGAAAAAAATTTCCAGGGAACTACTGCTTTTTGCGGCTGACTCCACTTTTTCAGGTGTTTGATAGCATAATCAATTTCACCGACTACACCAATTTCTGTAGCATAAGCTTCAAATCCTGGTTTATGTAAATCTGCTTTCAGTGCTTCAAGGATTGGTTGTTCATGATCAATAATTGCTTGTTTGAGAATTTTCAGTTGTTCTAGGCGAAAACTAACGTCTTTTGTTCTACCATTTTGAAAAAAAACACGTTGCTTACTGATAATTTCAGAAACTTCTGATACTTCATTAGTAATCATATATTGGATATTAAATTCTGATAAATGCTAGTTTACCACTTCAGTAATTTGTCTTGAAAAAATGATGATATTTGGTTATATCTTTCTGGGTAAACTAACTATGAAAACACTACCTTTACCTACTTCAGAATTTACTCCAATATTACCGTGATGTGCTTCAACAATCCGGCGAGAAAGGTACAATCCTAAGCCACTACCAGAAGTTTTATGACTTCCTGGGCGAAATCTTTCAAATAAACTGGCTTGTTCTTCAGGTGGAATCCCCATCCCTGTATCTGCCACTTCTATATTTACATATTTATTGTTATTTATATTACTGTTGGATTCAGTGTTAAGTCTGATATCTACTGAGCCAGATTCAGTAAATTTTATGGCATTACCAACTAAATTTGTGAATAAACGATGTAGTTCTAGGCGATCGCCCATAATTATTACTTTGATTGCATCTCCAGAGATATCTAAATTAATAGACAATGCTTTCTCTTCTGCTAAAGGTTTGAGTTCCCCCACCACTTCTGCTAACAACTGAATTACATCGACTTCTTGAAATAACAGAGTTTTCCGATCGGCTTCAAAGCGGTAAACTTCTAATAAAGTATTCACCATAGATAGCAGGTTCAGATTGCTACGAGCCATGATGGTGATCACTTCTTCCATTTGCGGCGATAAGGTTCCCAACGCACCCTGTTGAAATAGCATCAACATTCGATCAGCTGCTACTAAAGGTGTGCGTAAATCGTGTGTGAGGCGAGAAACAAAATCTTGGCGCTGGCGGGAAATTTCATCACGTTCATCTATACTGCGCTTCAACCGCAAGAGCGATCGCACCCTTGCCAATAATTCATCGACTGTTACAGGTTTGCGGATAAAATCATCAGCACCCAAATCTAGCCCTTTAGCGACATTGGGTGTATCGTGGGCTGTAATTAACAGGATGGGGATATATGGCTGAAACTTCGTATCTCCTCGAATCCGTTTAGTGACTTCGTAGCCATCCATTCCTGGCATCATCAAATCCAATAATACCAAGTCACAAGGTGATTTTTCCAGTTCTGCCAAGGCGTTGACCCCATTTTCTGCGGTGCTAATAATGTAGCCTTCTCCCTCCAAAATCGTTTTTATCAAAAACACATTATCAGGAGAGTCATCGACAACCAAAATTTTGTCAAAGCGAGAAGATGGGGAAGTCATGGGGTACTGAGGTTTAGGAAAGTCAGTGATCTTGTGGCAATCATATTATGCTTATGTATAACTTGTATCGTCAATACTTTGGCGATAAGTCAGCGCTGGCGCGATCGCGGAGCGTCTCGTAGAGAAGTGCTACTGCAAAGCAAATCGCCCCACAGTTACCAGATAATAGTTAGGTTGCTTGAATTTTAGCTATGAAGCCACTACATTATTTAATATTCCATCCTGACTACGCAAGGAAAAAAACAGAAGTCCAAGGTAAAGCTTTGATTAAGAACCAACTCACAGATTGGCAGGGTTCTGTTTGGGTGGATAAACCAGAAGGAAATGAAGATCCATTTGTATTTTCAAAAATGTGGCTCTATTCATACTGTCATGCCACTGAATTACGAAGAAAACCCTCGTCAACACAAGATTATATTACAGAAGGATCATATCTGTTCTTCTGTAGTGGAGATGCTGCGAATAAAAGAATTATTCAGATCGATACAGTTTTTGTTGTAGATCATACTGCTGAGTGGCCGGATAACCAACAAGTAATACCCGAAGAGTTTCAAAAGGATTACGAAAATAATAAATCTGACCTATGGGAGAGACATTTCAAGTACCCTTTTCTTGGCGAACATACGGGAAAATACACTTATGTAAGCAGGCAATGGTTCGATAGAAAAGATGAGTATTCTTTTTTGCCAATTTCTCAGAACAGCGATAGAGTAGCATTTGATTTAGGGTTACTTACACCTGACCTTAAATCGAAGATAAAAAACAAGATATATGGAAAACGTCCAGTAATATTAAGCGAGGAAGAAAAAACAGAAATACTAAATAAAATATTATCTTTAACCAGTATTCAAGTAATTGGCAATCTAACTAAACTGGACAACATCAGCATAATAGGTTCTTGCAGCACAGGCTGTTGAGTAAAGTTGGTAAGGATTGCAAAGTGTTAGGTGTAACTTTGCTAAACTCAATCGTAATTTCTGGTAGCAGTGAAATTTTTTAACTATGTTTAGTTCAAACAAACGTATATCTACACTCATTCGCTAGTAGATAAATCATCTAAAAATTGCTGAAATTCTGCTGTAGAAGGAATGGCGATCGCTTTCAATTACACAAATTGGACTGATTCTGTATTAATTATTGTTAACTTCCTCAGCTTGACATCATTCGTCAGCAATGTTGCATTTAAAGATTTTGCAGTTGCCAAAATTATTGCATCAGGAAGCTTTAGCTTGTATTTTTTGCGAAATGTAATTGCTAATTCTTTGATATTACTCTCAATACTTATCACAGTAATTTTCTCAATCAAATCACGAATCTGTATTTCCTCTTTGAAATTGAGATTTGGATAAGATAGCAATTCCATTTCAGTAATTACAGAAATAACATATTTTCCTGATGGTAATGGTTTTGCTAAACGTCCAACCAATAGATATGAAACCACATTTGTATCTATCAAAAATATAGCTGGTGTCAATGCCACTCATCCCTGATTTGCTGCTGATACTCTGACGGGTCTTGATTCAGTTTAATGACACCAGTATATTGGTTTAAATTAAAATCTAGGACTTACGCATTGACAAAAGACATCACCTATACACTCTAGTTCATGCGA
>NZ_CAWUOL010000011.1:0-79608 GCF_963923915.1 Nodularia chucula CCY0103
AACCACGAATTAGCTCCTCTAAAGCAGTGATAGTAGTGGCATTATTGGGTGCTATTTCCCTTAAAGTATATGCCGCTTGCTTACGGGTAGATTCATCTTGAGAATCACGAATTAACTCCACTAAAGCAGTAATAGCAGTGGCATTATTGGGTGCTATATTTCCTAAAATTGATGCCGCTTGCATACGGGTAGATTCATCTTGAGAATCACGAATTAAGTCCTCTAATGCAATGATTGCTTTTTTGCGATCTGTTTCTAGCAGTACAGCCCTGGCATTCCGTGCTGCAATATTGTAATTACTAAAACCCCGTGTAACAATTTGCTGCACAATTGCATCTGCCAAACCACAATCTTTAAACTCGGCAATTCCGGCTGCGGCTAGAAAATAGGCACGGTATTCATAAAAACCTTTGCAGTTAGGAATTGTACACCCATCCTCAAATTCTATCAACGCCTGAATAAATTCTTCTTTCTGCTGCTTTTTTATATCCTCTCGTCCCAACCACAGCAAAATTACCTCTTTCCACTGTGGTTCAAATATGTGATAGGTTCCTTGTTCTGGGTTCTCAGGAACGTGATTCAGAAAATCATGCCAATCCTTAACAGCTAAGGCTGCAAAATATTCCTCAAAGGTCGCATGGTAGAAGGCATAAACCTTTTCTTGGCTGGGAGATTCAGCCGCAATCCCTACATGATTCAGCCAGCCGAGTTGTAATGCTTTGAAAAACAGGGAAGTTTCATCATCTGGATATCCCAGTTCCTCACTGATAAAACTTTCCCGCAATCGGAACCGCGAACTACCTTCATTGATATCCCGCAGGGCTAAACTTCCTAAAGCTTGGTTTAACTCTCGTTGTTCTTTTTTGCTGGTGGGGAAACGGTTTTGTTTCCAAGTGTAGAACTGCTGCACACACTGAGAATACAGTCCCGCTTTTGTCTCTGGTAAATTCCCCTCCTGACTTTCCCAGATATTACATAACACCGTTAACCGCAGGGGAGTTTGCACCAAGTCTCGCAAGCGCACCCGTTCAGTTGAGTCTAATTCTGTCTTTAACCGTTCTCCTTTTTCAATATCTTCCACAAACCAGTTATCTATAAACTGATGCACTTGTTGGGGATAGTCAAAGTCCAGTAGGCGATAGGTTTCAAAGCTTTCTAGGGCATTACGATCTGCTTGCCAAACATTCAGCCGACAAGTTAACACAACCCGCGATGAACGCCCTACCCATCTAGTTAACTGATCAGAAATTTCTTCTAATGGCTGTTGAGACGCTGAACCTGCGGATATTTCATCCACCCCATCCAACAGCAGCCACACTCGCCCTTGCTGAATTTGGTTTGTCAACTCATCCCGTATTTCTAGAGTTATTTCTGTGGGCAGAA
The DNA here is from genome assembly GCF_963923915.1 of Nodularia chucula CCY0103. Taxonomy (NCBI): domain Bacteria; kingdom Bacillati; phylum Cyanobacteriota; class Cyanophyceae; order Nostocales; family Nodulariaceae; genus Nodularia; species Nodularia chucula. The sequence goes on from NZ_CAWUOL010000011.1 coordinate 1,384, forward strand.
TTGCTTGCTGAAGCCAACTTTGATCTATATATGTTTGAATATCCGTAAAATTGCCATTTCGCGCCAAGTCTGCTAGAGAAATCCAGATTGGTAAGCCTAAATCTTTGTCTAATATCCAAAAAGCGATGTTTTGCAGTAGAGTTGTTTTCCCTGCACCGGGTTCTCCAATTACTGCTATCTGCTTACCTTTGGTTTTACCTTCGCCAAGTTCTAGAATTTGACTGAAAAAAGCTTCATGTTCAAATCGCTGCTGGGTTTCATACTCCGGTTCATAAAGACGTGTTCCCGCATCTGCTGAAAAGTCTTCTTTGTGGCGTTTCTCTGTTTTCTTCCTTTCCACCAGTGCTAGGGGAACATAAATCTGCTTTCTTTCTTTTTTGGCAGATTCATTTTGCATCAAAAGGTTGCTGGTTATCCGGCGCTGCGGTTCCAGCATTTTGTCACATACTTCGCGCCAGTTTATGAGAGTCGCTGTAGTTTCAGGTGGCGGAGTCGTCGGTATTTCATCGATTAAGTCTGTTAATTTTAAATCTAGGGCTGTGGCGATCGCACTAGCAGATTCCCAATCAACATATTCTTTACCACCGAAAAAGCGTTTAACCGTCTTTTCACCAATGTTGGCATTTTCCGCAATTTCTAAATAGGTGAAACGCTTACCATCATAATTACGTTTCGCAGCTTTAGCCTCTTGTAGTTTCTCTTTTCCTTTTGCATTGACTCGAACACTATTGCGGTTCCGTGTTTCTCCCATAGTTCATGTATTGGCGCGGTTGAGGATATTTTTACTTTAGGAGATTGATTGATTTTATCAGGGTCAGAAAAGGTCATTTAATCTCTGTCCCTGTCCTGTCCTTAAATGTCCAGCGTAGCACTGTTCACTCAAAGTAATTTGGAGCATAACCACTTGAAACGGAGTTATGACAATGACAATGGTGAATCAGAAGCTACAACCAACCGCACCAGCGAAAATGGAATTAGAGGAACTTAATATGAAGTCTCAGCAAGCTATCTCAGTAATTGGCTCTGGTAATACACCATACCAAGTTGATATTACACCTGTATTGCGGGAACACCCTAATAGTCCTTTTGCGATCGCATTAAGTGTCGCCATTATACTGGGTGCGATCGCCGGATTACTAAAAGAATTAAAATCTAACCAATCTTAACCCGCAGCCAAACTGCAACTCTGGGCTAGATCAAAAATTATAAAAATAGGTTGGGTTAAACATAGCCCAACCCGACGCAGCATCATAAAAGTCCTACTCGTTAACGTTTGCTCACATCTTACCGTGCTGCATTACTTGTTGCAGATGGTGGCGAATTTCTTGGGCTTGCTCAATTTCCGAGTTGCGTAATTTTTGAAATAGTTCTACACAGGGCTGAGAATTGATTTCCTCTGCATCTTTAATGTAACCTTCATAAGCTTTTACAGCTTCAGCTTTATTTTGCAACACGGTGATAAAGTCATACTCTAAGTTGCTAATTGGTTGTGGCGATTGTCCGTTACCTGTAGTCATATATTTATCTTCCTTGAGGTTACTAATTCATTTCTACTCAACCTCAAACAGTTTTTCATCTTTCTTAAAGCCTAGAAAAGTATACGTCTTTGAGAGTATGTTTACGGTATTTTATATCAAGTCCATTTGAATACTTATGCAAACCTTAACTATACCAAACCTTTGATTGATCTCCCCTCCTCGCTTGCGGGGAGGGGTTGGGGGTGGGGTGACATGATTCTGATTAATGGTAACTAATTAACTGGACATGATATTACTCTAAGTTGATCGCACTTCAGCGACGTTGAGAATTTAAATTTTGCGCTTGTTGCCATAATTGTGCAGCATTATTAGCCCATTGCAGATTACCTTCAGCATTGTATAAATCTCTGGCAGATTGTAATACTTGCGTTGCTTGTCCATACTGCTGCTGCTGCATAAACACTAAACCTGCACCGTAATAAGCATGAGCATAATTAGGATTAGCTTCGGCGGATTTTCTAAAAGCAGCTAATGCTTCTGTTAATTTACCTTGATTAAACCAAATTGTCCCTAGTTTATAGTGAGCTTCGGCATAGTTGGGATTAATTTTAATTGCTTGGTTAAAAGAATCTCTAGCTTGATTGATTTTACCTTGTTGGAGGTAACAAATTCCTAAATGATAAGCAGGTTCAGGGGCATTTCTACTATATTGCATCGCTTTTCTCAAAGATGCGATCGCACGATCCCAATCTCGTTGCTGTTGTCGGACTAAACCTAAGTTATAGTGAGCCACACCCAGCCTGGGGTCAAGTTCTAAAGCTCTTTCTAAGTAATCACTGGCTTGCTGGAAATTATTTCCTTCTAACAAGGCTCCACCTAAATTAGCAAAGGCTAGGGCAAATTTTGGATCAGCTTGAGTTGCTTGATAAAAAGCATCAGCCGCCGGCTTTAATTGTCCTGTTTGGCGCAGGGCTAAACCTAAATTATAATGGGCTGGGGCTAAATTAGGATCTAATTGAATTGCTTGTTGAAAAGCGGCGATCGCATCTTCTAACCTTCCCGCCTGAATCGCTTCTAAACCTTGGTTTAACCAACTTGTAGATATTGGTAAACTATATTGTGCCACTAAAGAACTTGGGTAACTGGGTGATGGCAAAATCAGACTTTCACCAATCATTACCAAACTAAATATGGCAAACGTATTATATCTTAACACCGTTTTTACCCTCTGGATTAATTCCTCATACCAGGAAAAAAGCATTTTCCCGTATTTGTGTGAACTTTTTCTACCTAGTTACGTCATCCATGAATAATGCAAGAATTAACTGACTTCTATAGCTTGTTATTCAAGGTGCAGAGCCATACTTGCATAATTATTTTATCAGATTAGGAGATGGGTATTTTCAGCATTTAGTTTCTATTTTATGCTCAAAATATGCCATTCTGGGAATTATACACATTCATTCGTCATCTATTGAAAACCTAATATGTTCAGTAAAATTCGCCGTTTCTGGAATCAATTCTTTAGAAAATCTAGAAAAGTTAATAATGAGCCTCTAAATAAAGCTAGTTTATTCGTGATTATTGTGATTGATATTTTTATATTAATCAATGTTTTCACTGGATTAAATGATATTAGTAGATGGCATATTAGCCCACAACAGGCTTATCCATGTTATTCTGAATGGGACAATTATAGAAAAAGCACAACTGCGGATAAAGACTATGAAATTATCCATAATTCATTGTTTATAGTTGATGCTTTTCGCACTCGGCAAGAATCTTACAAAGAAGTAGAAGATAGACAATTGGGTGAAGTTTCTGAAACTTGTTTACAGTATGCCCAGTATCAAGACCAGATTAACATTCCCCAAAACAGTCAAATTTTACAAAATATTGAGCAGAAAGAAAGGGAAGTTAGTCAGTTTGAACAAAAAAATCAGAGTATTCGCTCTCAATATGATTCCACACTTTTAGACAAAATTGCTGGGCAATCTCCCGGTCAATCAATTAATACAGTTGGTGCGGAAAAAGCTAAACAAGAGTTAGACCAAAATAACCAGAAAATTTCTACCCTGAAACAGGAAATTGCTAATTTAAAAAAGAAATTAGTCGCCACACCAGAAAGTATTAATTTTTTAGATTTTCTACAAGCAGATAGTAACTTTAATCCCCTAGCTGCAAATTATCAAAAAGCATCATTTTGGTATCCTAGTATTCAATTTGCTTTCCAATCCCTGTTTCTTCTCCCCCTGATTCTAATCGCGTTATTTGTACATAACTTTGCCCAACGCCGAGAATATGGACTGGTTTCGCTGATTAGCTGGCATTTGCTGGTGATATTTTGTATACCCCTGCTGCTGAAAGTCTTTGAATTTCTACAATTTGGGGTATTATTTTCGTTTCTGGTTGATATCTTCAATACCCTTCTGGGTGGTTTGCTCTTCCTCATCAGTTACATTTATATCTTGCTGATTCCGGTGCTGGGTTTTGCTATTATTCAGCTGTTTCAAAAAGTAATTTTAAATACTAAAGCTCAAGCTGTGAGGAGAGTGCAAAATTCACGCTGCACTAACTGTGCTAAAAAAATTCGCCCACATGATACATACTGTCCCCATTGTGGTTCTTATCAATACATTGAATGTCCAAGCTGTCATACTCTGACTTATAAGTATTTATCATACTGTCATCACTGTGGTACTGCACAGGATGTGACACCGGACATATAGCAACAGCTAAGGTGGTTAGGACAAAAACGAATATATAGTAATCCGATTTGATTTCTGAATTTATTTGCGTAGGTAGGGAGTAGGGAGTGGGGAGTGGGGAGTGGGGAATAACCTTTTTGTGTTACACCGAGATTGTATGGCTACGCCACGCAAGCTATCAAAAATCAGATAGGAGTCCTATAAAACCTGTAAGGGTGTAAAGAAAGCCTGAGCTTACCTATTTTGTGATTTAATTTTGGTAAGGAATGTGAGATCATGTAAGCTAATTTACATGAAAATATAGTCAAAGCTAGATTGCTGACTATTAAAGTTTAATCATTAACGTTGTATTATTTAACAAACTACAAAATAATCATTTTTCGTAGGATGGTGAATACACAATTAGGCTTTATTGTCAAGGATGTTACTGGTGACAGGGAACTTATTCTGAGTGATCATCTGATCAGGAAACATTGGAGAATAAGAGAGGCAGGGAGGATTTTGATTTCCACACTAGGAGCGATCTCTAGCAGTCCAGCATAAATCAGGTCTGGTAAGTATCAACCCCAATCTAGTAAAAATTCCCATATACTTGTGGGAAATAATGTGTGTCATAGTCTACCTGTCTCCTAAATCTGAATTGTGGTGACATTAGTGGCTGAATCATGCCAAATATAAATAAAGTTTACCTATAAGCGTTATTGCAACTACTGGAATGGGAAAACTTAACTATATGAGTCAATATTTTATTACTCAGCACTCATGTAACCAGCTACTTACCCCTGATAGATTTAGAATCCTCTGCTGTTAACTGCAACAGAAACTCTCCCACTCGATGATATTATTCTTTATCCGACTGCCGTTGCTGCAGGAAAGCAGTGCATGAAATCTCAAATAAACAGTAAGCCTAAAATATTGGTTGTTGACGATGAACCCGACAACCTTGACTTGCTATACCGCACCTTTTACCGTGATTATCAGGTGCTGCGAGCAATATCTGGGCCTGCGGCACTGGAACTGTTAGCGCAAGAAGGAGAGGTGTCAGTGATCATCTCCGATCAACGAATGCCGATCATGAGCGGTACGGAATTTTTGAGCGTCACAGCAACTCAATATCCCGATACAATTCGGATTATTTTAACTGGTTACACTGATGTGGAAGACCTGGTGGAAGCGATTAACGCTGGTAAGGTCTTTAAATATGTCACTAAACCTTGGGAATCAGAAAAACTGAAGGCGGTAGTTCGTCAGGCTTTAGATACTCACAATGTGTTGAAAGCCCGGACTCGTGAACTGACGCGCACTCTCCGCCAGGAATCACTGCTGAACACAGTGACAAATACTATTCGCAGCGCTTTAGACTATCGGCAAATTTTACACACAATTGTTGATAGTGTGGGGCATATGTTGGAGGTGGATGTTTGTCTATTACGTCCCTTTCAAGATGGGGAGTTGATGGATGAAAGATTCATTTATGAAAAAGTTGCAGAATCATCCTCTTCATCGATTTTGGCGGAAACTGTTTGGGAAACTCGTGAAGTTCAAATAATTTATGATGTCGCCGGTGATGAGCGGATTCAGGGAGAAACACCTGAGTTACTTCAACGAGCCAAGGCGTTTACAACAGCAAATATTTATTCTAGTTTAGTTGTGCCTCTGATTTGTCAGCAGGAATTGATGGCAGTTTTGGCGCTACACCAGTGTTCTCAATCCCGGTTGTGGCAAAATGATGAAGTGCAACTAGTATCGATGGTGGTCGATCAAGCAGCTTTAGCTTTATCTCAAGCCTATGCTTATGAGCAGGTACGCGCTCTGGCTAAGAGAGAAGCTTTAATTAATACAATTACTACGGCAATTCGTTCTAGTTTAAACCCTGAAGATATCTTTGCGGCAATTACTCAACAATTGGGACAAGCTCTGCAAGTGGATGGCTGTGTGCTGTCTTTGTGGGGAGAAAACGATCAGTTGGTTCATTGTGTGGGTTTATATGATAGTTCTCAAGGTGAGGAAAATTGCTGTTCTACTTCCAATGGTGATGTGATGGTTGAGTCGGGATCAGCAGAAACAGAACCATTAATTCAAAATATTCCCATCCTGCAAGAAATTTTGCGGACACAGGAACCAGTGATTATTAGTGATATGACTGGTTATACTGCCGCTATTCAGGGGATTGATTTACCGGGGAAAATGCCCGCGCGATCGCTGATGGTGGTTCCTCTCTTAGCTGATGGTAAATGTATTGGTAGTATTACTTTGCGAGAAGGGAATAAAATCCGCCAGTGGTTACAGTCAGAGATTGAACTGGCTCAAGCAGTAGCAGTCCAAGCCGCGATCGCAGTGCAGCAGTCACGCTTGTATCATAAAACTCGTGAGCAAGCCGAGCGCTTGTTACAACTAGACAAACAAAAAACCGAATTTTTCCAAAACATCTCCCATGAATTTCGGACTCCCATCACCTTAATTCAAGGGCCTTTAGAATCTGCGGTAGCTGCTGGGGAAGGATTATCCCATAAACAAAGTGCGATCGCCCTGCGTAACTCCCGCCGCCTATTACGACTAGTCAACCAACTACTAGACTTGCAAAGGTTAGATGCTGGCAGAATGCAGCCCAGTTTCCGTCCCTGTAACTTAGTGGAATTTGTCACCCAAATTGTAGATTCCTTCCGCCCCTACTGCGAAAAGAAACGACTACAACTAGTGACTGAAATGAGTGAATGTCCTCCAGTCTACTTAGACATGGAAAAATTTGACAAAGTGGTTTACAACCTCCTATCAAATGCCATGAAATTCACTCCTGAAGATGGCACAATCAAAGTCACGTTGCAATCCGAAGAGAAGCAGTGTAAATTGCAAGTCCAAGATACGGGAATTGGTATTCTTTCCGCACAAATTCCCCTACTCTTTCAACGCTTCCGCCAAGCTGAAGGGTCAGAAAACCGTTCTCATGAAGGTAGCGGCTTGGGTCTGGCTTTAGTTAAAGAATTAGTAGAAATGCACGGCGGTAAGGTGACAGTAGACTCAGATCATGGACAAGGTACAACCTTTACCCTCTGGCTACTGAATGGCAATTCTCACTTACCCAAAGAACAAGTCATAGAAACCCCAACCGAATTGAATAGAAATCGCGCCAGTGTGGAATTGGCTGATTTAGAAATAGTCGAATTATCTACAGATAATATTGAAAATATTACAGAAAATATATCATCTGATACTGTCACAAACGATTTAGAACTTGTTGGTGCAGACAAAAATAATTATAGTCCTACTCAACACTATATTTTAGTTGTAGATGATAATCCCGATTTACGAACCTATGTATCTGATATACTGCGCCGCAATGGTTATAAAGTACAAACAGCTCGTAACGGTTATGAAGGATTCACTAAAACTCAACAAGTTGCACCGAGCTTAATTATTACTGATTTAATGATGCCGATGGTGACAGGTTTAGAAATGATTGGGATGATCCGCAATGAGGATAATGTCAAAGGCACACCGATCATTTTACTCACAGCCAAAGTAGATGAAGAAACCCGCATTGAAAGTACAGAACATGGTGCAGATGCTTATTTAGCAAAACCATTTAATGACCGGGAACTGTTAGCAGAAGTGAAAAATCTCTTAGCCTTGAAAGCAAATGAACGCCGGGTTGTAGAATTAAATACTTATCTCACAGAATCGGTACTAAAACGATTTTTACCAGCTGTGTTGGTGAAAAAAGCAGCAGCAGGAACTTTAACCTTAGATTTGCGCCCAGAACCCCGTTTGATCACAGTTTTATTTAGTGACATAGTGGGTTTTACTCAACTAGCAAATACCCTCAGATCCCGCAGAGTTGCAGAGTTGCTCAATCAATATTTAGAAAGCATGACCAAGGTTGTGTTTGAGAATGGCGGGACTGTAGATAAATTTATGGGAGATGCCATTTTAGCTTTATACGGAGCGCCGGAAGAACTCACCCCTAATGAGCAAGTACGCCGAGCTATCAGTACAGCTAGAGCAATGCAATCTTCACTAGCTAAATTAAACCAGCAATGGCAAGAGCAGGGCATATTTGAAAATCATGGTTATGGCGGCGTACAGTTTCGCTGTGGTATCCACCAAGGAACGGCGGTGGTGGGGATGTTTGGTAGCGCTGAACGTGCCGACTATACAGCTATTGGCCCCAGTGTGAATATTGCTGCTAGGTTACAGGCTGCGGCGGTTCCCGGTACTATTCTGGTTTCTGCGGCTGTGGCTGATTATTTACAGGATGATGAAATTACTAAGGGTAGTCCATTACAACTGAAGGGAATTGATGAGACAGTTCTTACCTTTGCTGTCAGACCAGAAATCATGGCTAATCGTTAAGATAGGAAGTGGATTTTGCTGCATGACCAATGAGCAAAATTGGCGAATCATCTTTGGCTTTAATTATGACATCATCGGTTACTGACAAAAAGCCCATTCCAGCCAATGAACGCAGACGACATAGTGATACACCTGGGTTATGGGTGGCGATCGCCATAGGTTCATTTTCCTTACATTTACTAGTTTTCTGGTTTATGCGTTCAACTCAGGTCTTTACACCCTGGTTTCCTCAGCAAAACGAAACATTTGTCCCCATTGAATTTATTGAACTTTCTCCCCCAGAAGAGTTAGCAGAAGAATCTAACTCAGAACCAGAAACAGTACCAAAATCTGCAATTCCTCCTCAAGAGTCTGCACCAGATCCTGCACCAGAAAGTTTTATTCCCCCCACTACACCCAGCAATCAGAATACTCAGGCGATAAATTCTCCAGCTAGTATTGTCAGTGAAAGTAGAACAGCAACAAATCAAGTTAATACTCCAGTCCTTCCTGAGAAACAAGTTTCCCCACCAACACCAACACCGACACCGCCACCACCACCCACTTCAACACCAACACCTCCAATGGGTGATCTTCCTTGGAATCGTCGGGAGGAAGTTGTACTAGGACAAGGACAGGCGCTACCCTCAGATATTCCATCTATTCCCCCAGAATTACCCACAGTTCCCGAAAGTGAACAAGGTCAAACTGCAAATTTTGAGGATGAGGAAAATATCCCTACAGGGTCAACTGCAAACACCCCAGATAATCCCATCGCACCTGCACCCACAGGGTCAACTGCAAACACTCTAGATAATCCCACCGCACCTGCACCCACAGGGTCAACTGCAAATACTCCAGATAATCCCATCGCACCTGCACCCACAGAGGAAACTGCAAACACCCCAGCCCAATCAGGTGTAATAGTGACATTTACTCCCATAAATCAACCTGAAATAGATCAACTAATTCAACAGGGGAGATTAAGAAGAGACGGTCTACCTGATGTGATAGCTACACATAAAGGAAGTAATACTAAAACCTTAGAGTTAAGCTATCTTACTGGTAATTCTGTAGTTGAACCTGCCCAGGTATTAGCTAGTTTAATTATTGATAATAATGGCAATTTTGAACAAGCTCAAGTATTAGAAATAGAACCTGCAAGACTCCAAAGTCAAAGAGATTTGTATAATCAGATTATCAATGATGTATTTATTAATGATAGGTTTTTGCCAGGACATAATCACGATGGTACAAAACCAGAGGTGAGTAGTTTGTTTATCCGCATCTCCATTCAGCCTGTGAGCAGCAATTAAAGAAAAGGCGAAGAGTTGAGGGGGCGACAAAGAAGTTAAAGAGGCTGTTGTATAAGCATCATAGCCATCACCCCCTGCTGATAAAATGCCTGCTTATTGCGAACGGCAGCCATCATTTCCAAGACCAAATCCTGACACCCATTCAGGGAAATTATCCAATTGTATCCGTATAAGCCTATCCAGAAAGCACTATGTCTTTTTCTGTTTCTTTTCAAATCACTTGGACGACAGACATAAGATTGTTGTCTAGAAAATTGAGTTTTTTGACCTTGTAACCATGCAGAGGTCATTGCTATAGCAATTAATAAAATCAGACGGACAAGCCTATCAGGAGAAGCTTGAGAACCTTCTAGATTATAGCCACCAGTTTTACAGTCTTTAAACATAGCCTCAATCCCAAAACGTTGACCATATATTTCGATTTGAGAAATCTTTGTAAGTGACGACGACGGCTATTTTGTTGTATTGGTAAAGGTAGAGTAGCAGCCAATCTTTCTATTTTTACTTGTTTCTGACTTTGTAGTAACCATACCAGCATTTTTAGAGTAATTAATTGTGTACTGCTGAGGTACTTGGATAGGATTGGTTGATAGAATGAGGGTAACATTTATTTCTGGTCTTGTTAATTTGACGAGACCATTCTTTTTTACCATCAAACTGTCCCTTTTAATTAGCTGTCTAATAACTACACAGTTCTGTCAATAAGAACCGTTTTTTTTGAGAGGGTCTGTTACTTCAATCCCTCTGGAAGTAATACTTTCACCATTTTTGTCGCCCCCTCAAGGCGAAGAGTGTGGGAGGTGTGGGAAGTGTGGGGAGTGTGGGGAGTGTGGGAAGTGTGGGAAGTGTGGGAAGAAAGATTTTTAATACCCAGTCCCCAATCCCCAGTACCCAGTCCCCAGTCCCCAATCCCCAGTACCCAGTACCCAGTCCCCAGTCCCCAATCCCTAATCCCCTTGGGGGTATTCATCCCAAAGATTTGAAATTTCACGTAAACTTTGGTGATTACCGTTACCTAGAATTAAATGATCTAATAAGGGGATGCTTAATAACTGCGCCCCCGCTAATAATTGACGGGTTAATTCTATATCTTCTGGGCTGGGTTCTACGTTACCGGATGGGTGATTGTGAGCAATAATTGCCCTTGTTGCACCTTGACGAATGATTTCCCGAAAAATGTCACGGGGAGAGGCTAGGGTTTCTGTGGCTGTACCGATGGTAATTATTTTGGTTCCCAATAGGCGATTTTTGACATCTAATAGCAAGACTGCAAACCGTTCTTGTGTTTGCCACATTAAATCTTGACTAAGTGCGGCGGCGGCTACTATGGGGTTATCAATGGGTGTGCTGTCTGAGGGACGAAATTGAAAGGTACGTTTACCTAATTCAATGGCGGCTAAGATGGTTGTGGCTTTAGCGGGGCCAATACCAGGAATTTCCATTAATTCCGCCGGGGTAACTTCTCGCAGCACTGCTAAGGGGTCACGTTGGTGTTTACTCAGTTCTTGTAGTATGTACTGTCCTAAGCCTACAGCCGAAAGTTTCCCAGGGCCTTGACCAGTGCCTAAGAGAATTGCAATTAACTCTGCTGTGGCTAAAATCTTCGGGCCGTGGGTCATTAAACGCTCACGGGGTCGCTCATCTGTGGGAATATCGGCAATTCTGAGACAGTAAGTCATAGAATAACTAACATAATGGTCACTTAGATCGCACTATCTTTAGTTATCCCTTGTTTACTCGGTAATTTATACCCAAATGCAACAATCTTTAATTTTTGACGGTGTGCAGGGGGAAAAGGCCGGGGTGCAGGGTGCAGGGTGCAGGGGGGAAAACTTCCTAGTCCCCAGTCCCCAATCCCCAATCCCCAATCCCCACTCCCTACTCCCTACTCCCCAGCTATAAAAACGCATTAACAGCATGGAAAGTATTGATAAAACCACTGATTTAACCCAACAATGGTTAACTGAAATTCAGTTTCTGAAAGAAAAGATAGCAGAACAGCAAGTTGATCGTGATGCTGCTTGGTCAAGTGCTGAAAAATGGCGTAAACTTTATAACACCGAAGCCGAACAACGGCGCACAGATGCCAATTTAGCTCAACAGGCGATCACATCCCTAAAAGCAGAGATCCATAAACTCAAGGGATTAGATTCTGGTGTCCTTGCAGATGCAGAAGCCAGCACCGTTGCAGAAGCTGAAATTAAACAGATCCAATCCTTAGAAGAATTACAACGTCAACTGATTGCAATTATCAAGGAACGCGATCGCCTCTTGCAAGCCTTAAAAACCGAGCAAGAAAACCACGCCCAAACCCGAAAAAGCCTCACCACCGCCTTGGGTGATGCTATTGATGGCTTGGCACGAGAGCGAGATAGTGCAACTGGCAAGTAGGAAGAAAAATTGAGACTGACTAGGCGATCAAAACTTCAAAAGCTCTTGTACGGGCGTATTGCAATACGCCCCTTCCGCCTTGTTAGAATCCCATTGCTTTGGCTACTGCACCCAATTCAGCATCAATACCTTGTTTAAATTGGCTGTGACTGTGCTTAATAGCTGTATCTGGGTCTTTTAAACCATTCCCTGTGAGGACACATACCACTGTCGCCCCTGTGGGTACTTGGTCTTTAACTTGCAATAATCCGGCTACAGATGCAGCGCTGGCGGGTTCGCAGAAAATCCCTTCTGATGATGCTAAAAGTCGGTAAGCATCGAGAATTTCTTCGTCTGTAACGGCTTTGAAGCTACCTTGACTCGCTGATTGGGCGGCGATCGCTTTATCCCAACTTGCAGGGTTGCCAATGCGAATAGCGGTGGCGATGGTTTCAGGATGGGACACTGGCTGTCCATTCACTAGGGGGGCTGCACCTGCGGCTTGAAATCCCATCATTCGAGGTAGGCGATCGCACTTGCCGGCTTGATGGTATTGACAAAAGCCCATCCAATATGCTGTGATATTTCCGGCATTACCCACGGGGATACATAACCAATCTGGGGCATTACCCAAAGCATCCACAACTTCAAAAGCTCCGGTTTTTTGACCTTCCAAACGGTAAGGATTCACGGAATTAACTAAAGTGATCGGATAGCTTTCTGCCATTTCCCGGACAATTTCCAGCGCCCGGTCAAAATTGCCTTTAATTGCTAAAACTTCTGCACCATATAACAAAGCCTGTGCTAACTTACCCAGGGCTACATAACCATCGGGTATCAACACAAAAGGTTTCATCCCGCCACGTTTAGCATAAGCCGCCGCCGCCGCCGAGGTATTACCTGTACTGGCACAAATTACCGCCTTCGCTCCAGCTTCTTTCGCCTTAGTGATTGCCATAGTCATACCCCGGTCTTTGAAGCTACCAGTAGGGTTAAGACCATCGTATTTGACAAACACCTTTACTTGTCTGCCAATGCGTTCTGCGATCGCCGGCACTGGAATCAAGGGAGTATTTCCCTCTAATAAAGTCACAACAGGCGTTGTTTCGCTCACAGGCAAGTATTCACGATAGGCTTCTATCAGTCCAGGCCAGGGTTGGCGATAAGATTTAGCAACAGACAAACTCACAGTCACAGGCTTTAAAACTTTTTAACTAAGGATTGGGGATGAATTAGCGCTCCGTTGGCAAAGGAAAAAAGTTAATTTCTCCTTTTTAGTTTCTAGTCTCTAGATTTCCCATTCTAGAAGAATATTATCTATCTTTATCACCAATATCTCACTGATGATTTTTCTTTTATCCAGAATATCCCCTCTAATTAATCAAGATTCAGTCATCCAATGCTTGTATACATAGCAGTTTCAGGGACGGACTGAATGAATTTACTCAGGAACAAAGTCTAGACAATTACTATCACTTATGAATAATCAATCAAATTATGAAATTTTATGATATAAAATATACAAGTGTTTAACAAACCTTAAACTTACATTATTATAGTATTTACTGATATGGTGTGAGTCGAGTTGTGGATTTTATTTAACAATGCCTACTTATTCATCAAGTGTTTCTGAACGTCCCACCCAAACCCTCTGGGTTAGTGATGTCACCAAGTCTTATTATCCAGAAGATCAACAGGCAAAACTGCAACACCTGCAAGCAGAGGTAAATTCTCTATTGCAGCAATTACAAAGCCTGAAAGCACAACGGCTATCCGATCAGCCAGAATAATCAGCGAAATTAAGCTGAAAGCGATCGCCTATAGCTGATTATTCAGAATACTACTCAAAGCGTTGATTTTTATCTGACCAACGCTGAATGCTGTAACTATTGGCATTCTCTACTAACAATGCGAGAGATTGACTATGGGACAGTTTGGCGATCGCACTCAATGCTTTGGGCAAATTATTTTCAAAATCTGTATAGATTACCTGACCATTTGGCGAGAAGATCAAAGTCCGAGGACGGGACTGATTATTTTCTAGTTTTCCTGTGTATAAATTTATATCCTGCAAAGCAGCGATCGCATTAGCTGAGATAGTCAGCACAAACTCTGGCTGGGTATCATTTGTCAAATCAATCATTTGTAGCGGCCAATCACCCACCTGTGCTTGAATTTCCTTAAAGCTAGGAACATCACCAAGGGGAAGCTGACCAGTTCGTTGTAAAGACCGCCACATAATCCCCACCATAGTCTCCACAGCTTGCGGATTTTGTTGATACAAGGATCTAATATTAACTGGGTTAGATTGCACCCACTCTAAAGTGGCTGGAGTTAAAGCTAAAGGTAGAGGTTGTAGAAGATTCTGTTGCTGATCAGGAATTTTTGTACCAGCAGCCAATAGCTGCAAAACCCCATTTTGCCACCTGACACCCTTGATAGTAGCCGAAGTAATTTGCTGTTGTCCTTGGGGATTCCAGACAATGATTTGGATAACTGGGTTGACATTAATTCCCAAAGTTGACCAAAAAAACTGCGCCGGGGAAGTCCTGGGAGATTGCAAAGACCTAAAAGGAGAACTCAGCCAGCTTTTACCATCATAAAAAGCACTCACCTCGACCTGATACCACATTTGCTCATCGCCCAGTTTGAGTTCTCGGTTACTATCTGGTTGCAACCATTCCGAAGAGTTAATATTAATCACCGGTTGTACAGCACCGATAATTTGACTGGGATGATTAATTGTTACTGGCGGCTGAATCTTAACTACCTCCCCCGCCAGTTTTGGGAATAAACTTTGCACATAGCTCAGATGAGATAAAGTAATTTCCGGTTGGGATTTTAACCAAGAATTAGCCCGTTGTTCTCCCTGCTGGGCTGCTAAAATTAAAGTCGCCCAAACTTGCACATCTTCTCGATGAGGATTAACTCGTAAAGCCGCCACAGTGCGATTCCACAAACGCCCGTTATCTGCTTTCAGTAGGGTAGCGATTTCTTGGGAATTTTGCGGCGATGCTTCAAATACCTGTAACGCTTTTGCCCAACGACCATCAATTAACTCTGCTAATACTTGTTGATCAGGACTAGCCCAACTGATATCTGCTTGGGTTTGGGTTAGTTGGGAATGTAAACGAATCAGATCCACTTGTGCTTGGGCGGCTGGGGGGAAATTGCCTTGATGCTGTTTCTCTATAAACTGCAACCATTGAAAAGCGGGTGTCCATAATCCGCTACGAGCAATTGATAGAGCATCTTTGTAAGCCGCATCCTCAAATGCTGGTGGTTGTAAGGATATGGGAGCCAGTTGAATTGGGTTGAGATAAAAATTAGTAGCTTCCACTTGGTAAACACTCAACTGCGGTTCTAAACCCACGGTTTGATCAATGACTAACTCTTTTGCGCCACCACCCGTTACCTGCTTCCATTGGGGTAGTTGACCATTAGGACTTTTCCAAGCCAACAGCTGTTGTAAACTTTGGCGTTGGGGATTGTAATAAATAATATAACCGTAGGCGATCGCATTATTTTCTTCTGGACGCTCACCCCATATCGCCAACCATACCCCTGGTGAAACAGAATCAGAACCCAAAGATTTAATAGACCTTAAAGGTAGAGCCGCATTATCATCTCGATGTCTCAATCCTTCATGAATCAAAGATTCATCCGGCGCAGTCACAGACATCTGAGTTTGCAAATAATATAACTGTTCTGAATCTGAGGAAAATTCTCGGTCTTCTGCAAGCTGATAAACTCTCAATTCCACAACTTCTTGACAATCAGACTGACAATTAGCACGCTGCTGAAAAATTGGTAAGAAAAATGAGCTTTCCTCCTCATTTAAAGGAATAACTTCCCCAGCTATTTGTGGTTGACTCAGACTATCTGTAATTTTTTTCAGGCTTTGGGGAGCTTCAATAGTATTTACAGGAAGTTGTATCCATTCCGGTAATAGTTCATTCACCCAGCCTAATTCATCTGGATTAAAGATGAAGACAACACTAAACCAGATAAAAGCAACCATCAATCCCACGCTACTCAACAAAATAGCGATCGCTAAACTAGACCACAGCCAACCCCCAGATTGAGACTTTTGTGGAGATTTTGAGGAGAGGCGTTGATTGGCATTTGCATCAGATAGATTTTTTTGAGAAGATTGTGGCGTTAGCTTGCTCCATTTATTTGACATTTTAGTATTTAAGTTAAACCAAAAAGTAGGTTTTCATAGCATATTTTTCCTTTTATAGCACTACGCATATACGTTAGGACATACACTGAATCATAAAAGTTAGACACCAAAAGGCTTTTACCCCACTTTCCACTCCCTACTCCCTACTCCCCACTCCCCTGCTATAGATTGAACTTTGATCTGTTCCGGGAAAATACTTTTTTAACTGAGAATAATAAAAGAGGCTTGGTTGATTACCAAACCTCTCTATAAATCCAGTGCATAACAACATCCCGAATTAATCTAACTATTTTTTTCCTACTTAGTCATCTTCCTATGGGATGTGTCCAAATGTCATAAAACCTGATATTGCTGAAATTTAGTATATTAAGACACATCCACAGTATTTTATCAAGTTTTATCGCACTCGGCAAAATTTGCGATCGTTATCATCTTCGGGGTATTGCCAAGAATAGGCAAAATGACTCACACCTGCTACCCGCGAACCCAATTGGCGCAGTGCTTGCATTTGGACTTCTAATGAAGGACGATTACCCACTGATTTACCCCAATTACCAGCTAAAGCCGGAATAACTTTTGTTCCCGGTGGTGCAGCATTCAAAACTCTTTGGACTTCCTGGACAATGCAACTAGCATTACCACAAGTAGAATAGGACATGGGATGCCATTCTAAATTACTAGGGAATCTATCCCAAGGTTGTAAGCGGGAATCATAGCCCCTACCGATAGCTTGATTAGCATCAGGAAAAAACACGGCTCCGGCGGGAATGTTTTGTTGTTGGGCGGGATAAGCACCTAAAGCGAGAAAATCTATGACACCTTGCATGGCGTGAGCAACTGCTAATTGCCACAGTTCTATTTGCAGTAGTGGTTGTCTCTGGGTTGCAGAAAGGATTGACTTTGGCTCTGGTTGAACAATTCGCCCTTGCCACATTGGTTCGGTTTCTTGGGGGTGGAGCTGATCAACTTGGCTAATATCTCCAGCTGTGATGTAGCCCCGACTTAAAAAACGCCGAATTAGTTCTCGTCCTTTGTTGTTCTGGGCGCGACGAAATAAAGCCTCTTGGGTGGCTGGACTAAATAGCCATAAATCAAAGACTCTGGTAGCAATGGAATCACTACCGCCTTGTCGCGGATAGCGGATGTAATCCAATAGCAGCCCATCTGGGCGACGGCGGAGTATTTCCTGCACCATTTGATAGTAGTCGCGTTTGGCTTGCACATTGTAGGGGTCGATGAATAGCTCAGAACCAGTATTAGTAACAGCTAGGCTATTTTGACCCTTGCCATTGCGTGCGATCGCCTCAGTCCGATCTGGACGTTGGGCGTAAGTATAGCCGAAATTCTTGCTAAACATCCAGGCGTAAACTTTTAAGCCCCGTTGTCGCCCTTTTTCAATAGCTACAGACAGCAAATCGATGTTTTCTGCTCCCGGAGTCCGAACCACAGAAGGCCACACTGTGGGATTAGCTGAGGCTGGTAATAATACCTGTCCATCCGAGAAGACCTCTACATAAACTTGGTTATACCCACCGTTGACAATCCGATCCATGATCCTGTCAATTGCCCCTGAGTTAATATCACAGGGGTATAAACGTAACCACATTGCTTGGTTATCTGGCCAAGTCTGACTCCGACATTTTTGTAAGTCCTGGGAGTGTTGTTTCAGCAATTCTTGGTAGCGGTTCTGAGCATTGCGATCGCCTTTCATTGCTGACAAACGTAAATCTTCTTTGGCTTTAGCTGCGGCTGGGGATAATTGACAAAATTCTGTTATCTGTGCCTGTGCAGGTGGGCTAGCAAAGTGAGCCATTAATAAACTACTAGTAAAAAGACTACCCAGCAGACAGCGCCAAAATAAAATTTTTCCAGCAAGATTCAAACGAAAGTTAAACATACTTGAAAATAGAACCACAAATCAGTGAGTCAGCCGAATCAGAATAAATTTTAGCTCCAAGTGTCAACTGCTATAGTTGGTCACCAAAACTTGTTTAGTTTACGACTGTTAAAATTCCATTTGTGTTGCCATATTTACTGCCAAAATTTTTCCTAGTAAAAACTAGAGTACAGAATTAGAGCAATCACCCAGGATTTGAAGAGATAACTATAGCAGGGTGCAGGGTTGAAACTGATTAATTGCAAGGGTTTAATGATCTGTTTTTACCCAGACTTTCTTGGCGATCGCCATAATTGCAAAACTCGAAAAGTCAAGAGTCAGCAATCGGGAGTTGAAATAAAGGACTCTAGATATTTGACTCTCAACCATGTAATAAAACAGACAATAGTTAAGCACCACGCCTCAGCGCAATTTCTACCCGTGCTAACTCTTGCTCTAAACGATTTTTCAGTTTTTCGGGTACGGGACGATTGGGATAGGAGCTATAGTGTCCAGCTAGAGAGTTGAGAGCTGTTCTCATGGTTGTAAAAGAGCTAAGACCAGAAACAGCATTATTCCGTTGATAGCGAGCGGAAAAATCGTTGATTTTTTGGCGTGCTTCTGCTTGAATAGCGGCTTTGTTGGGTGAATCTGGTGTTAATTCCAGAGCTTCTTTCATGATATTGACTACAGCCAAGGTGTCTTGACGATAATCACCCGTTAAACTGTCTGGACTGCTGCAACCTGTTAAACCAATGGTGAACACCAAAATTAAGGCAAGTAGACGCGACCAATAGCGTTTCATATTTTTTCTCTGAAATCATAAATAAATCAAGGTCTATCGTATCCTGTATTGGTGTCCTGGGGAAGAATTAGGGGAGTGGGGAGTAGGGAGTGGGGAGTGTGGGAGGTGTGAGGGGAAATACTAATGACTATGAGGAATCAGTCTCTGATAGAGAGTATTCCTTTGCTGATGAGGTCTTCCTAAAGCAGCGATCGCACTTTGCAGATTTGCCACTTCCAGACAAGTACCACCCACAGCACCAGCCATTGTTGTAATATGTTCTTCCATTAATGTCCCGCCGATATCATTGCAACCCCACAATAAGGCTTCTGTTGCACCAGATAACCCCAGTTTTACCCAACTTGGTTGATGGTTGGCTATGTAATTTCCTAAGTAAATCCGCGCTACAGCCATTAATAATAAGGCATCCTTTAATACTGGCTGATTTCGTCCCACACGTCGCCTTAATGATTTAGGTGCTTCTTGTCCCACAAAGGGTAAAGCAATAAATTCTGTAATCTTAGCCGGATATCCCCGATCTATTGCGGTTTTTTGGAGCGATCGCAATTTTTCTAAATGCCCAATTTGTTGCTCTGGTGTTTCAATATGCCCAGATAATATGGTGCTAGTAGTCGGTAAACCTAACCGATGCGCCGTACCCACAATTTCTAGCCAAGTAGCCGTATCAATTTTTTCTGGACACAATATGCGTCGTACTTCGTCATCTAACACCTCTGCTGCTGTTCCTGGCATGGAACCGACACCAGCATCTCTCAAAGCCGCGATGACATCAGCATATTTAATACCATCCACTCTGGCAATAAACTCTATTTCTTGGGGGGAAAATGCGTGTAAATGTATCTGCGGAAATGCTTGTTTAATAGTTTCTACCAATTTCAGGTAATATGCCAAAGATTGACCGTTAATCTGCGCTTGGGGGTTTAATCCTCCCTGCATACAAATTTCTGTTGCACCTCTGGCCACTGCATCGGTAGATTTTGCTAAAATTTCTGCCCAACCTAACCAATAAGCACTAGAATCATCCTCATCCCGACGGAAAGCACAAAAACTACAATGCTGTTCACAAATGTTAGTAAAGTTAATATTACGGTTGATGACATAGGTAACTGTATCGCCTGCTTGAGTGTAGCGAAGTTTATCGGCTGTGGTGCGAATAGCGGCGATCGCCTCTGGGTCAACTTGTTTTAACAACACCACCCCTTCTGCGGGGGACAAATTGTAACCCAAAAGCGCATGATCCAAAATACTATCAACGGTTTTGCAGGGCATCAGTGATCACCGAGTTACTGTTACTATTCTCTCAGAAATTATCATTAATATTCAGAATCTTAATCATTTATCAAATCAGACGAAAAAATTTTTACTATATAATTGCTTCTTCCCAACATGAGTCAAAGAACTAATAAATTTTGGTCACGAACAACCACACCATTAACAATTAACCCATTACCGTCCACCAACTTAGGTACTGATAGTCAACCTATCTTTTTTTCCCTAGTGATTCCCACTTATCAAGAGCGTCACAATATTCACAAGGTTGTCAAAATATTAACTCAACACCTGAATGAATTTATCCCCAGCCAGTATGAATTAATTGTAGTTGATGATAATAGTCCCGATCGCACTTGGGAAGTAGCACAATCCCTGATGGCAGAATATCCCCAATTGCAAGTCATCAGACGGGAACAAGAACGGGGGCTATCTTCAGCAGTAATTCGGGGATGGCAAGTAGCAAAAGGTACTATATTAGGGGTAATTGATGGGGACTTACAGCATCCACCAGAAATATTAACAAAATTATTACAAGCCATTACCCAAGGAGCGGATTTAGCAGTTGCTAGCCGTCATGTAGATGGTGGTGGCGTTAGTAGTTGGAGTATGATCAGGCGTGTTTTATCCCGTGGCGCGCAGATATTAGGATTAATTTTGCTACCAGGAGTATTGGGAAGGGTTTCTGACCCCATGAGTGGTTATTTTATCATCCGCCGCCCTTGTATCGCAGGTGTAACACTCAATCCTGTAGGATACAAAATTCTGCTGGAAGTGATTGCACGAGGAAATATCAGTAAAATTGCGGAAGTTGGCTATGTGTTTTGTGAGCGCCAAGAGGGAGAAAGTAAGGTGACTTGGAAGCAGTATATTGAATATTTACAACACTTAATCCGTCTGCGTCTGACGAAAAAAGTAAATGTACAAATATCTTTTCCTCTTGCTAAATTTCTGCGCTTTGGCTTGGTAGGACTGAGTGGGGTATTTGTCGATATGACTATACTTTATTTACTGAGTGACCCCAATAGTTTGGCTTTACCCCTGATAGGGAGTAAAATCATTGCTGGTGAAATTGCCATTGTCAATAATTTTTTCTGGAATGATGCTTGGACTTTTGCAGATGTTAGTAGCCAGCAGCAGGAATTGCATCAACGTTTAAAGCGATTTTGGAAGTTTAATCTCATTTGTTTAGCCGGATTAGGATTAAATGTCTTAGTCTTAAATTTGGTCTTTAATTGGATTATTCCTAACCGATATATTGCTAATTTGATCGCTATCGCAGTGACGACAATCTGGAATTTTTGGGTGAATTTAAAACTTAGCTGGCGCGTGACTGATGTCAAATAAAAACAAAAATATCTGCGTTTATCTGCGTCCATCTGCGTTTAATTATTACTAATTTGTTACTTGCAAAAAAATGTATTTGTATAATATTGGGCGTTCTACCGTTTCCACTCGCTGGTTTCATCCTTTACTGTTGCTAATTTGGCTGATTATTGGTATCGGCTTACGTTTGCACAACTTGACAGCTAAACCTCCTTGGATTGATGAATTTGCTACTTTGGTGTTTAGTTTGGGGAATAGTTTTTTACCAGTCCCTTTAGATCAAGCGATCGCACCTGATATTTTATTACAACCACTACAACTTAACCCTACAGCAACTATTAAAGATGTAACTCAAATCATCATCACTCAAGATACTCATCCACCACTGTATTTTGTCATGGCTCATTTGTGGATGAAGTTATTTCCTGATTCAGAAAACTTAGTTTCTCTGTGGGCTGGACGTTCTTTACCAGCTTTAATTGGTGCATTATCCATTCCCTGTGCTTATCTTTTAGGGAAATTAGCGTTTCGTTCTCGATTAGTAGGGCAGATATCCGCAGCGATGATCACAGTGTCACCCTACGGCATTTTTATCGCCCAAGAAGCCCGCCATTATAGTTTAGCTATCATCTGGGTGATGGCATCTTTAATCTGTTTGGTAATTGCTACCCGTCATTTGCAGAACCAAAGATTATTACCATTTTGGTTGATTATTGCTTGGGTGGGAGTTAACGCTTTGGGGATTGCAACTCATTACTTTTTTGTTCTAACTTTGGGGGCGGAAGCCTTAGCATTAATTTTTGTAGCTTGGGAACAACATCACCAGGGGCAAAAGTTCTCGTTTCTCTCTCCTCTGTGGTGGCGGATTTATGCAATCGCTGCTGGTACAGGGGTAGCGGCTTTAGTATGGTTGCCTAGTTTTTTGGATAACCGATATCGTAGTAGTTTAACAGAGTGGATTCAAGGGACTCGCTCTGGATTCGATTGGATTAGCCCGATTTTTCAAGCGATCGCCACTTGGTTGACGATGATTTCTCTACTACCAGTGGAAGCAGCAGAGTTACCATTTGTGATTTTGTCGGGATTTGTGATGTTAGTGTTTTTTATCTGGGGTATACCAATTTTGGTGCGTGGGATTAACACCCAATTACAAGCCCAGCCAAATCGGTTAATCATACAAGTAATATCTGGGGTAGTATTAGGGGCGATCGCCTATTTTTTCTTATTTACTTATGTCTTCGGTATTGATTTAACCAGAGGCGCTCGTTATAGTTTTGTTTACTTCCCGGCCGTGATCATTGTTATAGCCGCCAGTCTCGCCGTTTGTTTTGAAAATTCAGATGTTGGTAAATGGGGTATTACAGGTAAAAAAGCTGTAATGATCTTTTGGTTGATGGGATTAATTAGCTCGATCAGTGTTACTTATAATTTGGGTTATCGCAAGTATTACCGTCCTGATTTATTAGTGCCGATAATTGTGGAAAATTCCTCCCAACCAGTTTTGATTAGCACCACCCATAAAAGTTTAATCCAAACTGGAGAAATGATGGGTATTGCGTGGGAATTAAAATTTTCTGGTGCAGAAATTGCGAGTAAATTCCTACTCGCCCATCAAGAACAAGACCCAAAAACTGCTACCCTTTCCTTAGATCAGACATTAAAAGAGTTTCCGCGTCCCTTTGATCTGTGGTTAGTTAATTTTCGCGCTCCTATCGGGGAAGAAGTGCAAAAATGTGATCAAGAACAGCAAGATATGCCAGGTATTAATGGGTACGAATATCAACATTATCATTGTCCCTGATAACTTTTGGGTACACCCACTGCGGATAAACCGGCGATCGCTCTAAGATTTTGACAACGAATTAACTCGTTAAAACTGAGAGGAGAATTTTTGTCCATCACTGCGATCGCCTCAATAGCAGATAATAAATGTTCCGCCGCCTCAGTTTCCCCATAACCCCGGCGTTGGGCGATGCGTATAGCTGTCAAATCAGCATTTAACTCAGAATCAGCAGATTGATTGATCCGCCAAATTCGTCCCAGAGCGATAGTGCTTAATCCCCCAGCCACAACCACCCCTACCACATCTCCCTGTACTGATTCCAGTAATCCCGCCAATAGCCCCAGCAGCACCACACCTTGATAAATCTGGGGTTGAAACCACTTCACCCCCATCAACCAGCTAACCCTCTGCAAAATTAATAAATCCCGTTGTGGTTTAGCCAACCGTAACCAGAAATCAAAATTAATATATATCCGTCGCTCGTGATTCCAAGGTAGAGGAAAAGCCGCATCAATCACCCTTGGCTGTTCCGGCTTACTGACAATATTAATCGTCATCCGACTAGAAGCAGGTATAACATCTAACAAACGGCGAATTTCAAGCCTTGGCTCCATGAGCATAATTCGTAATTATTCATTAGTAGTTATAATACAATGTGACCACTCAGCGTACCTTAGTGCTAACTTAGCGTTACTCTGCGTTTCAAAACACAATAGCAATTTTCCCCAAAATGGATGCATTTGCTCCCATTCCGCCTAAATGGACAGATCAAGCAGTTCACGCTTACGAATTTTGCTGTCCTAGTTGTCATGCTAGTAGCCGCGAAGCTGTAGAAGTTTGGATCAATAGGCGATCGCCCGTCATAACAGCAGACCATCGTCGTAAATGGCAAGAATTTTATAATTGCGAGTGTGGTTATGTTTGGTGGGCTTGGAGTAGCGATCGCGTAGCCGCTCCCTCCTAAGAGGATGTTTTAAAAGTTTTAGGCGAATATAATTCGCTACTACACAGTCCAAGTCCACCTGCGTGGACTAATCAAAAACCAAGGTTTTTAACCCGCGCAGGCGGGTTTAGTTTGTCTAGCCGCGACTTCTAGTCGCCAAGGCTAGTAATAATCGATACTTTACAAACATCCTCTAAGATATTCTCCTAACATAAGGTTTGCTGAATAAAGGAAAAACCTGGATTTATTGATTTTTGCAGGTCTTGTTCCCTGTTCCCTATAGACACAAAAAAACCCGCACCAAGGCGGGTTATATATTTACAGCAATCTAAAACCAGTTTTAGAAAGTGAATCTAGTACGCAATGTACCTACATAGATAGTATCGTTATTGCTGTTATGTTCAGGATTGAAAATTACTAACAAACCAGGAGTAACAGTAATATTGTCAGTGAAGCGCATCCGATACAAACCTTCTAAGTGGTAAGAAGTATCAGACTCGGAACCAATGGAACCACCAGTCACTTTTGGAGGTTGACCAAAAATCAGACCGAAGACATTACCTTGCGCGCCAAAATCTCTAATCCCTAAGCTAGCAGTCCAGTAAAAAATGTCTGCATCACTTTGGCCAACTTCGCTTTTAGCATTGGTATAACCAGCCCAACCACCAAATGTCAAAGCAGAACTAGGTCTGAAAGTAGCTTGTACACCGTAGGTATCCGAAGAAGTTGCAACATTACCAAACGGTCTGTTAGCGATCGCACTTCCTGTACTACCAAACAAGTTGACACCAGCTTGGCTATTTTGATAAGAGCGAGCATAAGCCAAACCAACATTAAAAGCATTGCTGGGTTTGAAAGCTAACTGACCAAAAATGGTATTACTACCATCAAAAATTGCGTTCTTGTCATCAGGATTATTAGCTGTCGGTGCTAAATAAGCTGCACTGAGAGTCAAAGCACCCGCGGGGTTCAATTCCACAGTTAAACCACTACCACCAGCACCTTGGCGATAGATGGGGTTAAAACGTCCGTAACGAGAAATCGCACCACCACCGGAACTAGCAAAGTCAGGGTGGAAATTATTCACGTTTTCATTCAACTCACCACCCGTCGCATCGATTTTAACGCGGACAGCACTGGTTAAATTGAAAGCATAGTTAAGTTTATCGAGATTAACGTTATTGCTGTTGCTACCGTCAAAACCCAAACGGGTCATATTCGTACCTGTAGCAGTACTGTTAGAAAGGATATTGCCTGAATTTAATCTAGTTTCCAGTCTATCTCTACCTGTAAAGCTGGTATTTAAAGTCAGACGTAAGCGATTTGAAAAAGTAGTGTTGTAATCTAAATCACCACCACCCGCTCTGCTATCGCCAAAAACATCAGATACGTTGAAAAGCGCTTCCCCAGAAAGTCTGGTAGTGGTAGAAAATTGATTTCCTTCCAATTCAGAAGTCCGAGCTTCTAAGGAATCAACACGGCCACGCAGAGTTGCCAATTCCGCAGAAAACTCTTCTTGCAAACGCTGTAATGTCGCTAAGTCTTGTCCAGAAAGTATATCGGCGGTTGCTGTAGCGATCAGTTCATTCACTCTGTCTAAGCAAGCATTCAAACCAGCCGCAAATTCGTAACGAGTCAACGCCCGGTTTCCACGGTATGTGCTGTCGGGATAACCTGCGATACAACCGTAACGCTCAACCAAGGACTGCAAAGCTTGAAACGCCCAGTCGGTGGGTTGAACATCAGAAAACTGAGAAACGGATGTTACCTGACCAATGCTATCAGCCTCTTGGGACAACTGAGCTACAGTTGTGACTTGATTAACTTCCACAGCTAAGGCGCTGTTAGCAGTAAAAAATGCTAAGGCGATCGCGGGGCTAAGCTTCAGAGCATTCCAAAGTAGTTTTGTCATATTTTTTATTTCACTCACACCCAATAATTGAAACTATGAAAAAACTTGCAGCTTTTTCAGATGATTCACTTAAACCTTCAGTAAATAATATAGCAAAATTTCCACAATTAGCACAAGTCAATTGTGATTTTTTTATCGTATGTTCGGCTAATTTTATTTCCTGGCAGAAGAATAATTCGCCGCTTATAACGCAACAAAGCTCCTTCTTCTTCAAATTGCTGTAGTAGACGTGTCACCGTCACGCGAGTAGTGTTTAAAACTTCCGATATTTCCTGATGAGTAATATTCAGATCAATTAATTTACCCTGTGGTACATCACGCCCAAATTTTTCGCTTAACCACAGCAAAAACTTCCCTAAACGTAGAGACATGGGTTTGAGATGTACAATGCTTAAAAGCTCTTCTGAATGTTGAATATGAGATAAAAAAGCATCTATGTCTCTGTACCATAGGTTAGGCTCTATGATGCTTGCTTCTACACTTGTTAAACATTCAATCTGATATGGCTGCACCTTGGATAAAGAATAGCCAATCAAATCACCAGCACCCCAGTAACCCAGAGTAATATATACACCCTCTTCGCTCCAAGTTAATGTACGTACTGCTCCCCGCTCAATACGCCAAAGTACACCTTTCTCAAGGGGAATCAGTTCTCTACGTGTAAACAACCTTTGTGGTAATTCTTCACTAGGAATAGATGCATGGGATACATGAGATAAATTTTCCGTGATACTTGTGGAAGACATGATGCAAGCACTGGTAAAAGTGGAACTAAAACTTGGTCTCAGAACTAATTAAGGGAAAAACATCGCTAAAAATCTCACTCTATTTGCCACAAGTTGATATATACACAAAAACCAATTTTTGATTTTAATGTCTTTGTATCTTTTGCTCTAGACAAATAACAGCTTTTATATTCTCTGCATACAACCTATTACAATCAGGTTAAGAAATAGTAATCATTTAGTAAAATGTATGTTAGTTAACAAAGTCTTAATTTTTTTGTTTACTTTTTGCAAGACTTAAAAACGTTGTCCAGTGACGATGTATGCCACTCTCTGACCGATATTAGTAGCATGATCTGCCATGCGTTCCAGACAACGAATTGCTAATGCTAGTAGCAATATTGGCTCTACTACCCCAGCTATATCCCGTTCTTGGGCTAAAGTATCATAAACATGATTGTATGCATTATCGACAGCATCATCTAAGTGCTTTAAAGCTCGGCCGCCAACTTCATCCAAATCAGCTAAAGCCTTTAAGCTAGTTGCTAACATTGCTTGTGCATGATGAGACATCGTTTCAATATCCGGTAGACATTTATGAGGCGGATAAGGAAAAATTTTGACGGCAATATTTGCTAAATCCTCAGCATAATCACCAATGCGTTCTAAGTCTCGCACCAACTGCATAAAAGCACTCAAACAGCGCAAATCTTGAGCTGTAGGTGCTTGCAAAGTCATGATTGCTGTACAGTCTGATTCTATTTGTCTATAAAAACGATCAATTTTTTTATCTAATCTGGGAAGTTCCTCAGCCGCCGTTAAATCACGGAGAAATAACGCTTGATGGCTGAGGCGAAAGGATTGTTCGACCAAAGCTCCCATGCGTAATACATCACGTTCTAAGCGCCTAATGGCTCGTGCTAACTGGGGATTTTTGGGGTTGGAATTGTGATCATACAAGGTAGCTTTCACACTTAGGTCTCAAAGGTGAAGTTATTCTTCATTTTGACATTTTCTGCTCTTGAGAGACAGAGATTGTTGCTTCAACGAGACTACTTTAGATTAGATTCCTGGCGTTATCCAGTCCAGAGGTAAGACTCTCCCCCTCTACCCAGTCATCCCAGTTGATGTAAGTCTGGTGTTAGGTATAGGGCTTTAGCGTTGACTAGTTCAATGGCGGCAATTTTTCTGAAAGTTCAAACAAATGGTTTCAAATTTTTCAGTTGTTTATCTTGTTTTGATCAATCTTTGAGCCATGACACAGGAAAAAAAAGTCAAATTTCAAGGTCAAGCTACCAGTTGCTGTGAGATATTGAGGTTTTTATACAGGTTTATTAATTTGTATGTTGGAGTCATTCTAACATTCAATAACTGAAGCCAGAATCCTCATCTCTTGAGACTGAGAAGTGTTATGGGTGGGGAGTAGGGAGTAGGGAGTAGGGAGTAGGGTAAAAGCCTTTCGGTGTCTAAGTTTTATGATCAGTTTATGTCCTAACGTCCTTGGCGGTTGCTATAATAAGTTTTCTCACGTTTAGATTGTCGAGTCTGTCATGACTTCAGGCAGTTGTAGCTGCATCCAAGCCCCACCAGTTTCGGGATGGTTCATGGCTTTAATAGAACCACCGTGGGCGAGAATAATTTGGCGGACGATCGCTAAACCTAAACCGTTACCGAGAATTGTTCCCAGGGAATTATTTGCTGGTAATGAAGCATGAGTCCGGGCTTTATCTCCCCGGTAAAATCGCTCAAAAATCCGGGGTAAATCTGCTTCTGTAAAACCTAGTCCAGAATCAATCAGATTAATTTCTAATATATTGTCTAGGCGATCGCCACTATGATTATTCGGTATAGATAATATATTGGCTTGAATTTGAATACTAGTACCAGGAGGACTATATTTAATGCTGTTATCTAGTAAATTGAGAAAAACTTGATAAATCTTGCCCGGATCTGCTTTAATCCGCAGATGTTCAGGGCCAGAATAGGACATAGACAGATGTTGCTTTTGGGTTAATGGTTCTAAAGTTTCCCAAACCGATGTAATCAGCGATCGCAACTCCAAAACTTCCAAATGCAACTGCATCGTTGGGTTTACCTCCATTTGCGTCAGTTCCAACCAGCTTTGCACCAAATTAATTAACCGATCAACCTCCTGCATCAGCCGATTTACCCAGCGATCTAAGGGCGGATCTAAACGGCTTTGTAAAGTTTCCGCCACCAAACGAATAGAAGTCAGTGGCGTTCTCAATTCGTGAGCTAAATCAGAAAACGAGCGATCGCGTTCTTGATTCATATCCAACAAAGGTTGGCGATTTTCCAGAAACACCCCCACCTGTCCATTCGGTAATGGTAAACTAGATGCTCTTAAACACAGTGATTTGATCTTTGGCATCTGTACAGCATCATCACAAGACGGGTGGAATACCCAATCCTTTTTCTGTGGTTGTTGCCAATCACGAGTTTGTTCAATCAAATGGTCAAGTTCATAAGACCTCACCAACTCCAGCAACAAGCGCACCTGTCCCGCTTGCCATCTTTGCAAATATAATATTTCTCGTGCCTGTTGATTGCACCACAGCAATTGATTTTCCTCATCAACTTGCAAATATCCCAGTGGCGCAAAATCCAGCAACTCTTCATAAGTTTGTAATGACTGCTGCAAATCTTCTCGCTGCTGCTTCACCGTCGCTATTTCGCGCTGCAAACGAGGTATTAGCAACAGCACCAGTTTAGAAGAACCAGAGCTTAACGGTTGCAGTACCCGCCCTAAATAGTGCCTTAATTGCACCTGTTGCCAAATCCAAATTCCAATACCTACCGCCAAACCCAGAAAAAATCCCAATAAGAGCATGAGGATGTCAGTTGTTAGTTGCATTGTGATTAATAAAAACTAACAACTATTCCAGAGATTATCCAAACCTATAGCCAAAACCTCTCACAGTCACAATATATTCTGGATGACTGGGGTCTTCTTCTAGTTTTTCCCGCAACCAACGAATATGAACATCCACAGTCTTACTGTCACCTACAAACTCTGGTCCCCAAACCTGATCTAACAATTGCTCACGAGACCACACACGGCGAGCATAACTCATAAACAGTTCCAGCAAACGGAACTCCTTCGGAGACAGATTCACCTCTTCCCCACGCACCAGCACACGGCACTCTTGGGGATTTAAAGTCACATTTTTATGTTTGAGAACTTGTAGTTGTGGCAAACTACTTAACCGTTGGCGACGGAGTAACGCCCGACAGCGCGCCACTAACTCCCTCATACTGAAAGGTTTCGTCAGATAATCATCCGCTCCCACTTCCAAACCCAAAACCCGATCAGTCTCACTACCCTTAGCACTCAGAATTAAAATCGGTACTGGGTTTCCTTGATGACGTAGCAAGCGGCAGATATCTAGCCCATTAATATGAGGTAGCATCAAATCCAAAATTATTAAGTCAAAGGGCAGTTCCCCAGAATTAGGTTCGTAACTTTTGAGATATTCTACAGCCGAACGTCCGTCCCCGGCCGTTATCACCCCAAAACCCTCTTCTTCCAAGGCTACAGCCAGCATCTCTTGGATTAACTCCTCGTCTTCTACTACTAAAATACGGCTCGTTTGTCCAATTTCCGCTCTAGTAGAGTATTTGATTGATTCACTGGTATACATTGATATCAGAACAATCTCTGTTTGTAGTTGTATTAATTAACATTTTGGAATTAATTATGTAACTTCAGTAGCTTGATTTTCTACTGTAGCAATTCTCTTACCAAAAGTAACATACATAACAATACATGATCAATACCTGCCATTGCAAGCCAGCAACAGTATTTTTAACAACTTCCGCTAGAAAATTTCAGAGGTATAGCTGGGGAGTAGGGAGTGGGGAGTAGGGAGTAGGGTAAAAGCCTTTCGGTGTATAACTAACTTTTATGATCAATTTATGTCCTAACGTCCTTGGCGGTTGCTATATCCCAGGGAACAGGCTGGAAACGGGCTAATTTTGGATATAGCATTGCCTAGACCCATAAACTACAAGATTATCTACGTTTATCTGCGTCCATCTGCATTTAATTATTAACGTAAAAAGCTGCACTACGGCAGATACTTTTGAACCACAAGCCAACCAGTGAGACTGACCCAGGTAAAACCGCCAAAGAGAATTATATTTACGCCAATATGTGCAGGTCTAGCCCAAGAACTTCCGGTATTAATTTGTATAGCGCTGACAGCAGATAACGACACTAAACCCACAACTATTAACCCAGCCATCAAGTGTGAAGAGTGTCCTAAACTCCCAAAGTGTCCTAAAGTCCCCACAATACCAACAGCCAGCAGTAGTAACACTAAACTCACCATTGTAATGCCAATTATATAGTGGAGCGATCGCACGTTCCTACGTCCACCCATAAACCACGGAAAACTACTTGTCCCAGTCCTCTCCCGAAACATCCAAACACCAGTCACAGCCAACAGTAGATATGCGAATAGCGACAACCCCATAGACCAAGCGGCTATTTTCCACAACCAAATAAAATCAGGCAAATTCATAACATAGATTATAGTATCAAATGCATTTGCATACTTATGAAACCCATAACCCTACTAAACCTTTGATCTATCTCCCCTCCTCGCTTGCGGTCTGGGGTTGGGGGTGGGGTGAAATGATATAAACCCCAACAGCAAGATACAGAAATAATACCCATGAATAATCACTCAATAAAAAAGGTTGCTAAATTTCGCAACCCCAAAATTATCTCAAATTGTTTTTTTATCAATGGATTATCAGCCAGCAATTGTTAAGGGTTTTGTTGTATTTTGAATATTTGTATTAATTGACTGCACCATTGGCTTTGTACTGATAGTGTCGCTTTCTGTAGAGTCTGTACGAAACTCACCACTACTAGGCTCATTCATCGCCAAGCGATCGCACGGAATCGTATCCGACAAAATTGAACTAGCCATCATACCAGTATGAATCTCCATCTGAGCTTCTAGCGGTGCTTCAAACACCAGGCGTTGTCCTGGAAACACAACTCTTTCAAAGTACCAATTAGAAATATTGCAGATGCGAGCTATTTGGATTTTGCTCGTAACATTAACGTAGCAACAAAGGACAGTTTTTAATTGTTCTGGTGGTAGAGGATCTAATATTTGAGCCATAACTGCGGAGGAGCTTTACGCCACAATTTTACATTACACAACTCAAACTAACATTTGCTGATCCCAAGATGCTGTAACTCCGACTACCAACTGAAATTTTCTACGATATATCTATCTAAATATATATTAAATATATGTTCAAGTTATGAAATTTTAACTCAAAACTGAAAATTAGTGAAAATAATATACTACGCTAAAGGAATTTGAGCTTTTTTTACAGAATAAAAGTGTCCGATATCACACCATAAGTGTGACATCTAGCAGAGAGCTACTGAAATTTTCTCTATCTACTTTAAGCAACCGTTGATTTGTTGCATCTATCCTCAGAGTTACAGGGGATTCATCGCGGAATCGCCAAAGTCAATGTTATGGTAATAAAATTTCTTGAAAATTCGGGTTAAAAACCCCATTTTGCGTAGGGTTTAGACGGCGACAAAACTTGGGAAAACACTAAAAATCCATTTCCGTCGTAACCCACCTTTTCCAAACCCCGGTGAGGGCGGATTTATTGATATGCTCTTCGACATAAGAATCATATTTGTTAAACCCCCCCACAAAAATGCCTTTCCCTCCTCACCCACTTTTAAGGCTGACCAATGAAAGGAACTGTAAATATTGGTAAATTAAGATTAAGCCCACAAATCCCCTGGAAATTGGCAAGATGGAAATTCAACAATCCATGACGGAAAATCGCATCCTTTACGTTCGCCTTCCCTGTAACCCCATCTTTCCCATTGGGGTAGTATATCTTTCCGATCACGTCCACAAACAATTTCCCAGCATCGAACAACGGATCTTTGACTTAGGAACCGTACCACCTTTAGACTACGCCACCGCCCTAGATACCTGTATCGATGAATTTAAACCCACACTCCTAGTATTTTCTTGGCGTGATATTCAAATTTATGCCCCAGTAGGCGGACGTGGTGGAAACCCACTGCAAAACGCCTTTGAATTTTATTACGCCAAAAATCCCCTAATTAAATTACGAGGTGCGTTCGGTGGATTGCGAATTTTTATTGCTTACTATGTAGAATTGTGGCGCAATCAAGGATTAATTAAACGTGGCTTAAACCGCGCCCAAAAATATCATACTCAAGCCCGTGCCATAGTGGGTGGTGGAGCAGTCAGCGTATTTTACAAACAATTAGGTAAAACTTTACCTCAAGGCACAATTATTTCCATAGGTGAAGGGGAAACACTCCTAGAAAAACTTTTACATGGTAGAGAAATTCAAGATGAACGTTGCTACATCGTCGGAGAAACTCAACCACGAGAAAGATTGATTCATGAACAACCAACCCCCCTAGAAAAAACCGCCTGTAACTATGACTATATAGAAACTATCTGGCCAGAATTTAACTTTTACCTGCAAGAACAAGACTTTTATATCGGCGTACAAACCAAACGCGGTTGTCCTCACAACTGTTGTTATTGCGTCTACACCGTTGTTGAAGGTAAACAAGTACGCATCAACCCAGCAGATGAAGTAGTTGCTGAGATTCGCCAATTATACGATCGCGGCATTCGCAACTTCTGGTTTACCGATGCTCAATTTATCCCCGCCCGGAAATTTATCGACGATGCTATAGAACTCCTGCAAAAAATCGTCGATTCTGGAATGACAGATATTAAATGGGCTGCATACATCAGAGCCGATAACCTCACCCCGGAATTGTGTGATTTAATGGCTAAAACCGGGATGAACTACTTTGAAATCGGCATTACCAGTGGTTCTCAGGAACTCGTCCGGAAAATGCGCATGGGTTACAACCTCAGAACAGTCTTACAAAACTGTCGTGACTTAAAAGCAGCCGGTTTTAACGACTTAGTTTCCGTCAACTACTCCTTTAACGTCATTGACGAACGTCCCGAAACCATTCGCCAAACCATCGCCTATCACCGCGAACTAGAAAAGATTTTTGGCGCTGATAAAGTTGAACCTGCCATCTTCTTTATTGGACTGCAACCCCACACCCATTTAGAAGAATATGCCTTTAAAGAAGGTATCCTCAAACCAGGGTATAATCCCATGAGCTTAATGCCGTGGACAGCTAAAAAACTGCTCTGGAATCCTGAACCCTTGGGGTCTTTCTTTGGGGAAGTCTGCTTGCAAGCTTGGCAACAAAACCCCAATGACTTCGGAAGAGAAGTGATGAAAATCTTAGAAGAAAAATTGGGTTGTGCCGATTTAGAAGCCGCTCTTTCTGCACCTATGGAAAATAAAGAAAAACAATTAGCAGGTATTTCGTAAGTGATTGGGGACTGGGGATTGGGGACTGGGGACTGGGGACTGATAAATTACATTGCCGTAGTCATAAGAAATATTACGAATTACGAATTACGAATTACGAACTACAAAAGTCTATGTTAAAAGGTTCAATATTACAACAACTAGAAACAGCACACCGCGATACTACTAGACCTATTCGATTTGGGGTGTATTACAAAAATACTTTAGTTGCTCTATGCCATGCTTTAGAAGACCATATTTTAACAGAAGATAGTACACCCCTAGTAATCACAGCTTTTCAGCAGGGTAAATGGTATCTGCAAGAAGCAGAAAGATACGCCAATATTGCTCACTGTAGCCGAGAAATTATGATTATGGCGGCACCGGATACTGGTTTTGCTGAACATCCCACAAGCCAACTTCCTAATGTGGATTTAGTGGCATTAAATTCAGATGACCCAGTAGCCCAGGAGTGGCACTTAATTATTTTATCACCAGAATACACAGCAATGGTACTTTGTCAAGAGTTATCAGAGGCTGATTATGGTGGCGGAGGGATACCAGCGTCCGATATCGAGCGGAAATTCTATGGTTTATGGACATTTGAACCAGAGTTAGTACAAGAAACCGCAAAATTGGCGATCGCCCACATCAAAAAATACAATCCAGAACTAGCAGAAAAACTCACACACCATCAAAATTCCATAAAATCAAACGTCGCAACACCGAAACATTTAAGTGCAGTGGTTTCCCGCGTCGTCGATTATCTCCAGTCAGGACAGAACAACCTATCCATCACCACAGCCCTCGGTCAACAAGCATTAGATCGCAACTTAGTTTCTAACGAAATCCAGGCATTTTTGCGGATGGCCCAACTAATGGATATGGCAGATGTCAACAATCCCTTAGCCGCAACCGAAGTAGTAGCACTGGCTGAAACAATGGGGCAGCTTTTACAACTACCCGCATGGCAAATTAAACGATTGCGACTAGCAGGTTTTTTACATCGTATAGACCCACTGCAAAAAACCGAAAGCCTCCTCACTGAACCGGAACAAGCCCCCCATTGTCCCTTAACTTGTCCCCTAGTACCAGGAGCGCAGGTATTGCGAACCATGCCCAGACTGAGCGCAATTGCCCAAATTATCACCCACCAAAGCGAATGGTGGAACGGTACAGGGGAACCAGCAGGTTTAGCAGCAGATGAAATTCCTTTAGAATCGAGAATTTTAGCTCTATTGGCTGATTTTCAATGGCGAGTCAACAACATGAAATCATCCCCAAAAACTCCCAGCGAAATATTTGCTCAAGCCTTAGAAGAATGCAGACAACAACAATCTACCCGCTTTGATCCTAAACTCTTAGATGCTCTAGCTTTATTAGTCATAGGTTTACAGCAAGGGCTAGACATACCTCTGATGTCACCCAAAGTCAGCACCGGACTTTGGCTACTTGATTCTCAATGGGATAGCTACAGCAAAACAAGTACAAGTCCGCTTAAATAAAGCAACTTTTGAAAAAAAAATATAGCATTTCTCGGTAAAGGGAGATGAAAGTTCTCACTTTCTTAATTACGAATTACGTTAGCGAAGCTCCTCTGTTCGCGTAGCGTTCCGCAGGAAAAGAGGCACTACGAACTACTAACTACGAATTACCCCAAATGAATATTGAAGCCATTAAATCAGGACAACTCAAACAACTTCCCGGCGCAAACTTAGAAGATGAAGAACTCTCTCAACTAGATTTAAGCCGCATCAATTTTGCAGGTGCTAACCTTGTCGGGACTAATTTCAAGGGTTCCCAACTTGAAGGCGCGCATTTCGAGGGAGCGAACTTGATGGGTGCAAACCTGCAAAAAACAGACCTCCGGGCGAACCTCATGGGAGCGAACTTAATGCAAGCCGACTTAACAAGTGCTGACTTGCGCGGTAGTAATTTGCGTGGCGCTAACTTAATGGGTGCGAGACTCAGTGATGTATCTTTAGCTGGTGCTTTTTTAAGTGGTGCAAACTTAATGAACGTCAACTTACAAGGCGTTGACTTGCGCGGTGCTGACTTACGCGGTACCAACCTCACAGGGGCAAATCTCAAAGGTGCTGACATGACTCGCGCCGATTTACAAGGGGCTTTATTAAGTGAAGCCAATTTAGAAGAAGCCGACTTACGCGGAGCAAATCTAGCCGGGGCGAACTTCACAGGCGCAAATCTACTCTGTGCAGAGTTAGAAGGCGCAAATTTAAGCGGTGTAAATTTAGATAAAGCTTGCTTGGTGGGTACAGTAATTGCAAAACTTTAGGCCACTATTCGACACCGCCACCGCATAAATACAGCCAATATACCCATAAACACCACCCCCATAACTCCTTGTAGAGGATTCTGATTTACACCAGTTATCCAATCAGGAACTTGACCCGAATATTCAATTAATCCCCCAACATTAATGATGTAATAACCCCAAACTAAACCACCATGCAAACCAATTGGTAAACCCAAACGTCCCCTACGCCAGCGCTTTCCCCATACCTGCGTTAACCCCAGCAGCACTAAAGCCGGAAACTGCGGAAGTGTTTCAATAATTGCCTCTAAAGGCTTAATAAAGTGCAAGACCGCAAAGGCTACAGCATTTATCCCAAGTGCCACACTTAAACTATAGTCCCGTTGCAACTCATCAAGTAACCAACCTCTAAATAACAATTCTTCAGCAAATCCAACACCCAAAGATACTAGCAAACCCTCTAAAATTATTCTTAGTAAGAAAGCCTGCGGTTGTTGCCAAATCAGCCAACCCAAAGAACCTTGTAAACCAAATACTATAACAATACTAATTATTCCTATGGCTAGACCACCCAGCAAATCCACCGCATTGATCCGCGTGAGTTCTAAGCCATAATGCTTGAGTATCTGGGGTTGCTGATAGACATTTTTTCCCCATAGCTGCAAGAGAAAAATAAATTCTGTATATAGTATTACCATTGTCAAGATACTAACTAAGTTAGAATCACTGACTAATAAGTAAATCGGTATAGCGAAGGGCAGCCATAGCAGCAATAGAACTGCAACAAAGTAACCCAATCTGATGGGGAAAGGGCGGTTAGCTAAACGAATTAGGTTTATTTTCATGAAATATTTAGGAAGAGGACACAATTAAAGTCACAAGTTAGAAGCAATTTATTGTCCTCTCTTCCTTTACCAGACAATATTTTCACCTATTCTTCAGGTTCAATCGTGCTGCTTAAACCATGACCTTTTAACGTTTCGCAATAAAACTCAGCGTGTTCTTGCTCACAAGTAATGACTAAAGCTAGGCCATTTGTATGGGCTTCCATCATAATACTCACAGCTTGGGGTTGGGTAAGGCTCGGTACTGTGGTTAAGAGTGCCTGGACGACGTATTCCATAGAATTATAGTCGTCATTATGGATTAAAACTCGATACCGAGGCGCAAGCTTACGGGACGTGGAACGCTTCTCAATAGTTTCGACTGACACGGCTATTGGCTCTTTATTAGATAATTTACTACGACGGATTGATTATTTCGCATTTACCTTATTGGGTTTTTATACAGGTTTATTACCCTACCTGCTCCAATGATTTTAACATCAAACTACCTTAAAGCGGGCAGACAGCTTTTGTATAGCTGGGGAGTGGGGAGTGGGGAGTTACTTCGACTACCCTCAGTAACCGGGGGAGTAGGGTAAAAGCCTTTCGGTGTCTAACTTTTATGATCAGTTGATGCCCTAACGTCCTTGGCGGTTGCTGTACCTGCTTGAATACCAAAAGCTGACAGTATATCAATACAGTTCAGTTAAACATTTCTTCCTTCTCATTCTTCACTTGGTGTCCTTGGCGTTCTTGGCGGTTCGTTAAAAAAATGACCTAAACGAAGAGTTTGAATCTTTACTGAACCGTATTGGACAGTATATTTAGATTTTGGCATTTTGGCTTCTAAAATAAAAGAAGTCGAAAAAAATCTTTCCTTGCCACCGTCCCAACTCTGTGAACATGAGCCTAGACTTTCAAGCAGGACAAATTGTGTCTTTAGACCATAGTGATAGGAATCTGTTTGGAGAAGTCATTCAAGTAGTGGTTTCCCGTCAGTTGTGCTGGGTACGTCCTTTGCTCTTAGTTAGCTTTACCCAGGAATCACCACTAGTGACTGATATGCGAGATGCATCTGATTTGCTGTGGCCAATAAATTTATTTCGACCAGCTTTAGATACGGAAGTAATTACCTTCTTGAGCCAAGTTTTGGTGAAGGAACCAAAAAATGAACCTGATTCCGCTACTAAACTGGAATTTCATCAATTTATTCACCAAATTTGGCAAGCGTATCAGCAGGGAGTGGGGAGTGGGGAGTAGGGAGTATGGTGTGGGGAGTGTGGGGAGTGTGGGAGGTGTGGGGAGTTAGTCCTCAAAATTTTATTCGCAATGATCAATTAAGCGTAGCGAATACCAGCATCTTTGAGGCGTTGAATGGCTTCATGCATTCGCTCTTCGGGAATGGTGAGAGCTATACGGAAAAAACCTTCCCCACTTGCGCCATAACCGTTGCCTGGAGGAACCATAATGCCACATTTGTCAAGTAATAAATCAACAAATTCTGTGGATGAGTATCCTGGTGGTACGGGAACCCAGACGTAAAGTGTCGCTTTTGGCGGTTGAATGGGCCAGCCTAATGATTGTAATCCTTGGACAATAATGTCACGGCGCTTTTGGTATACTGAGATTAGATTTTGCAATTCTGCTTCACTGGTAGAATAAGCTGCGATCGCCGCTTTTTGAATTGCCTTAAATATTCCGGAATCAACGTTAGTTTTTACCTGTCTCAAGCCTTGAATCCCAATGGCGTTACCAACTACAAAGCCAATACGCCAGCCTGTCATATTATAGGATTTAGACAAACTGTGAAACTCAATAGCCACATCTTTGCCACCAGGAACTTGCAGCACACTCGGCGGTTTATAGCCATCATAAGCCATTTCTGAGTAAGCATGGTCATGACACAGCAAAATATTATACTGCTTACAAAAATCTACCAATTCTGCAAAAAATTCTAAACTGGCTAAGGCTCCTGTGGGATTATTAGGATAATTAATCCATAATAATTTTGCCTGACGAGCAATTTCTTCAGGAATCGTAGTTAAATCAGGTAAAAAATTGTTTTCTGCCTTCAAAGGCATGGTATAAGGTTCACCACCAGCAAAAATCGTCGCCGTTTGATACACTGGATAACCAGGATCTGGGATGAGGGTATAGTCTCCAGGTTCTACAAAAGCCAAAAATGTGTTGTGTATTGCTTCCTTAGAACCAATGGAAGAGATAATTTCTGTTTCTGGATTTAACCCTGTCACCCCAAACCGACGTTCCATCCAATTAACCGCAGCTTCCCGAAATTCTCTAGTCCCCTGATAAGGCGGGTAGTTATGGTTGGTAGGATCATCTATTGCTGCGTGCATGGCTTGCAGAATGTGAGCCGGAGTTTGTTTATCTGGATCGCCCAATGCCAGATTAATGATATCAACTCCCTGAGCCACAAGTTGTTCCCGTTTACGGTTAATTTCAGCAAACAAATAGGGAGGAATTTTTTCTAAACGTTTTGCGGGCTGCATGGCGGTTTACTATTACTGCAAATTGTGGATGCTCGTTAGCACAGTTTACGCCAGAGTGGGGAAATAAATACTAAAGCTCACGGAAAAATCTGATCTTGTAATTTTGATGATGTATTTTCGTCTTGATTTCCGGAATTTATCCACAAAATTCGTTTAAAATTACAATTAAATTGCAATGCCCAGCCTAAATTAATATCCCCAACTAGGTACTAACTTGATTCGGCCAGCATCCATTTCTGCCATTAATAACTCTAAGGCTTCATAATCGACATCGGAAATGTGACCCATTTGAGTCAGTTCGCAGTTGATTTCGTTTTCGATTTCAGGGGTTAATTTTTTAATGTCAAGTGCTTTTTCTACCAATTGACGAATAACGTACTTAGTTCTCATAACCAATAAACCAAATTATATATGATAGTAATTATCTAGGATCACCCTTGGTATAAAATGTGATTTGAACTGTGATAAAAGTGTGATCCATATCACTAGAAAAGGGAATAAATAATTGGTCATGCACCCTGTTATGCAACGCTAATCAAGATAGAAATCTCAATTTGAAATTTGTCTAATTTATCTCAATTGATTGCCAAAGCAAGCTTACCAGCAAAGTAATGGTTAATTTCTTGGCTCTAGGCTTGTCTATGTAGATTGTTTGGCAACTGGATGGGTAAAAAAGTATATATAGATACATTTTCACCTGTATTTATGACAATCTTTAAACAGACATATCAAAGTGATAAAGATTCAGCAAAGATGCCGGAATTTTTGAGTCAAGCTCAGGAGATAAAGTTTATTATATTCCCAGGATTCTGGACTGTATATCTGGTCAGAGTTAGTCTCATAGCACATAATGTGCAGCAACAGTTGAA
The DNA here is from genome assembly GCF_963923915.1 of Nodularia chucula CCY0103. NCBI lineage: Bacteria > Bacillati > Cyanobacteriota > Cyanophyceae > Nostocales > Nodulariaceae > Nodularia > Nodularia chucula. The sequence goes on from NZ_CAWUOL010000011.1 coordinate 42,277, forward strand.
AAGTAAATTTGTGTAAAAGAGTTATGAGTTGCCAGGGTGAATTGTACTGAAAACCGGAAATCAATGCTAAGTTATAGTTGGTAAGCTGTAATTAAGGTAGCTAGAAGATAGCATAGTGGCTGTTGCAGTTGAAAAATTAATCACGTCGGATATTTTAAAACCAGCTCGTTACTTGGGTAACGAACACCTGGCCGTACATAAACCTTGGGATGCTGCCACAATACGTTGGGCGTTAACATACCCAGAAGTATATGAAGTCGGTTCATCTAATTTGGGGCATATCATTCTGTATAACATTTTGAATGCCCAGCCTCGACAGTTGTGCGATCGCTCCTATTTACCAGGTGCTGACTTGGCAGCTAAACTGCGGAGTACCAATACACCATTGTTTGCTGTAGAATCCCAGCGATCGCTCTCGGAATTTGACATTTTAGGCTTTAGTCTCAGTTATGAACTGGGCGCAACTAACATCCTGGAAATGTTGGATTTGGCGAAAATTCCCCTTACATGGCAAGAACGAGCGGCTGGTAATCACCCGTTAATTTTTGCTGGGGGACAAACGGCAACCTCCAACCCAGAACCTTATGCCGATTTCTTTGACTTTTTTGCCCTGGGAGATGGGGAAGAACTGTTACCAGAAATTGGTTTGGTACTAGAAGCAGGTAAAGAAGCTCACTTAGATCGGCAAAGTTTACTCCTGGATTTGGCGCAGATTCCCGGTGTATATGTGCCTCAGTTTTATCAAATGACTGATGCTGTTTACCCCATCCGGCCAGATGTACCAGAACGCATTGTCCGTCGGGTAGCAACGCCCATCCCCGCCTATTCCATTGGCTTAGTGCCTTATGTGGAAACAGTCCACGATCGCCTAAGTCTAGAAATTCGCCGGGGTTGCACCCGTGGGTGTCGTTTTTGTCAACCAGGAATGTTAACCCGTCCAGCTAGGGATGTGGAACCAGAAGCAGTGGTGGATGCGATCGCCCAAGGAATGCAAGCCACTGGCTACAACGAGTTCTCCCTGTTATCCCTCAGTTGTTCCGATTATTTAGCCTTGCCTGCTGTAGGCATGGAAATCAAAAATCAGCTCAAAAATCAGAATATTTCCCTGACACTTCCCAGCCAAAGGGTAGATAGATTTGATGAAAATATTGCCAACATCCTGGGTGGAACTCGCCAAGGAGGGCTGACTTTTGCCCCAGAAGCGGGAACCCAAAGAATGCGGGATATTGTCAATAAAGGTTTAACCAATGAGGAGTTATTAAGAGGTGTAAAAACAGCCTGGGAACAAGGTTGGGATAAAATAAAGTTATATTTCATGATCGGTCTACCCGGTGAAACAGATGCCGATGTGGTGGGGATTGCCGAAACTGTAACTTGGTTACAAAGAGAATGTCGCGGTAGAGGTAGAAAACCTTTAAACTTTAACCTGACAATCTCCAACTTTACACCCAAGCCCCATACCCCTTTTCAGTGGCATTCAGTTTCTACCACCGAGTTCCAACGCAAACAACATCTACTTAGGCAAGAGTTTCGCCGCATCAGAGGGGTTAAAGTTAATTTCACTGATGTTCGTATTTCCGCAATGGAAGACTTTGTGGGTAGGGGCGATCGCTCTTTAGGAAAAGTAGTCCGCCGTGCCTGGGAACTAGGTGCTGGCATGGATTCCTGGTATGAAAACTTAGATGCGGCTTTTGGTGCTTGGGAACAGGCGATCGCCGAAGCTGGTTTAACAGGGAAATATCGCCTACTAGAAGCAGCCGGAGGAGAAAGTAGGGAAGACTTATTAAATTTCCCCCTACCTTGGGACCACATTGACACCGGGATTGATAAAAAATGGCTGCAAGAAGACTTTAAGCGAGCTTTAGAGGCGGCTGTCGTACCTGACTGTTCCTTTGCAGATTGTTCTCATTGCGGTGTCTGCGGCACCGAATTTGGACATAATATCGTGATTCCACCCCCAGCTATCCCCGACTTTGCCGGTAACTTTGTCCCCAACACAAACAGAACCCAAAGGCTGCGGATGTGGTTTGGCAAACAAGGTAGCATGGCTTTAGTTGGTCACTTAGATTTAATGCGTCTATTTGACCGAGTGATTCGCCGCGCCGGTTTACCAATTGCTTTTACCGGTGGATTTCATCCTAGTCCCCGGATTGCGATCGCCAGCGCTTTAACACTAGGAGCCACCAGTAGTGGAGAAATAGTAGACTTTGAGTTAACCGAGCCAGTAGAACCTGAGTTTTTCCAACAACAGTTAGTCAGAGAACTACCTACAGATATCCCCATATATCATGTTGCTGCCGTAGATTTAAAGAGTCCAGCTGCCAACCAACTCATGGAAACAGCAGAATATTTAATTACCGTAGCCACAGAAAAGTTAGTGGATAATTCACAATGGCAACACTGGTTAGACCAAATCAAAGCCAAACCAGAACTGTGGTGGGAGAAAACAACCAAATCCGGCAAAACCCAACAGATAAATCTGCGCGATCGCTTGTTTCAACTAGAGCTAGTAGAAAGTTATCCAAATCTAGCAGAATCCACCGTAAAATTACGTTACGTGGGTAGCTGTCGCCATGATGGAACAGTCTTGCGTCCAGAACAAATTCTGTCTATGCTGAAAATAGTGGCAGGAGAAAATTTTCAACTTCTGCACATTCACCGTAATCAGCTAATTTTGGGGTTATAATCCGGTAAAGGCGACTTGCTAGTAGTTGTCCTCACATCGCAAAGTATGAAATTTGATTTCGACTAAGTTGAGTTAGAATCAGGTAAAGAAAATTTTTTGGCTTGGCATTAAATAAACTAGTTCACTTTCTTGGTAAATCAGAAAGCCAAAGTGGAGATATGAGCATGAGATTTCTAAGATTGAATCTCAAAGCAAGTGAAGTAGATTAAAAAATTCACTCGTTATTCTTGCCATTTTGTGAACCAGTAATTAAAAAAAATAGACTGCTGCGGCCTTTTTTCTTACCCGGTTTTTAAGCAATTTGTTGAATGGTTCATCCCTGGGGATTAACCAGATGGTTGATTGATTAGCTACAAGTTTTTGGTAGCTCCTGGGGAAGAATCCGGCGTGTAAAAGCTGTGGTTTAGTGAATAAAGCTCGTTGATTTTGAGCCAAAAAGTGACAATTTTTATAATCAGCAGCACCTTTTGGACTAGCCAAAGGTATAAGAACTTCCAGAAGCTTCTGGTTGGTGCTGCTAAATTTTGAGGAAGTTGAATGCCAAAGCAAATTATCATAGCAGAGCAGCATCAAATTGCGGCTGTATTTTCTGAAGATCAAATACAAGAACTAGTCGTAGCCACAGGTCATCACCAAATTGGCGATGTTTACTTAGGAGTGGTAGAAAACGTATTACCTGGTATAGATGCCGCCTTTGTCAACATTGGCGACCCAGAGCGCAATGGTTTTATTCATGTCACTGACTTAGGGCCATTAAAGCTCAAGCGCACAGCCGCAGCCATTACCGAATTATTAGCACCACAGCAAAAGGTGTTAGTGCAGGTAATGAAAGAGCCAACGGGAACTAAAGGGCCAAGATTAACCGGTAACATTACTTCCCCAGGGCGCTATGTAGTATTAATGCCCTATGGTAGGGGTGTAAATTTATCCCGAAGGATTAAGAGCGAGAGCGAGCGAAACCGTTTGCGGGCCTTAGCTATTTTAATTAAACCCGCCGGAATGGGTTTGCTGGTGCGGACAGAAGCAGAAGGTAAACCAGAGGAAGCAATCATCGAAGATTTGGAACTGTTGCAAAAGCAATGGGAAGCCATTCAGCAAGAAGCCAATTCTACCCGTGCGCCAGCCTTATTAAATCGGGATGATGATTTCATCCAGCGTGTGTTACGGGATATGTATGGTGCGGATGTTAACCGCATTGTGGTGGATTCTAGTTCCGGTTTAAAACGTGTTAAGCAATATCTCCAAAACTGGAGTGGCGGTCAAACACCCCAGGGAGTCTTATTCGACCATCACCGCGATCGCTCACCCATACTAGAATACTTCCGGATTAGTGCCGCCATTAAAGAAGCACTGAAACCCAGAGTAGATTTACCCTCCGGCGGATATATTATTATTGAACCCACCGAAGCCCTGACCGTAGTGGATGTAAACTCCGGTTCCTTTACCCGTTCCGCCACAGCTAGAGAAACGGTTTTATGGACAAATTGTGAAGCTGCTACAGAAATTGCCCGACAACTACGTCTGCGAAATATCGCTGGGGTAATTGTAGTTGACTTTATTGATATGGAATCACGGCGTGACCAATTGCAGGTTCTGGAACACTTTAACAAAGCTCTCAAAGCCGATAAAGCCCGTCCTCAAATTGCTCAGTTAACGGAATTGGGCTTGGTAGAATTAACCCGCAAGCGCCAAGGTCAAAACATTTATGAGTTATTTGGTGAAACCTGCCCAGCTTGCGGTGGTTTGGGACATATCATGCACTTACCTGGAGAAAAGGATAGCAGGACTAGGGGGGATATCTCTACTAGCCCTGGAGTATTACCAAAAACTAACGACGTACCAGATCGCTTTGACATCGGTTACTCACCTTCTAAAGTATCCTTAGTTCCTAAAGAGCCACGGTTGCCTGTAACTAGGATTACTGAGCCACGGGAAAATTATGATGCCTTTGGGGATGTGTTTGACGGGGATTCTGATTTAGGCAATTTTGATTCTATTAATCATCCCAGCTATCAAGAGCCGCGCGATTCCAAGCGCCGTGTTCGCAAGAGTAGCCATAACCGAGTTGGGATTAATGGTGTGACTCGCAAAGATGAAACTGGGGTGAACATATCGCCACTAGATTTTGACAATGATCCAGACTTGGAGGACGATGTATCACCACTTCGACAAAGCTCTGTGTCCACAGATTTGGAAAGAGGGACGGAAGATATAGTTGGTTCTGGGTTGGGTAAATTGGGTTGGAATGAAAGGGGAGAGCGCAGTGGTAGCTTTGACTCGGAACAGTTTAATCCAACTTTGACTCGCACCCCTAAAGTCACAAAAGTCGAACCTATTAAGCCAGTGGTGGAACCACCAGAGGTGAAAACTGTGGAAATGACTTTAGAGGAACAAGACGTGTTCGCATTGATGGGGGTTTCTCCTTTGGTGAAGTTAGACCAGGAGGTAAAGGCTTCTAAATCTGTAATTATTAATATTGTTGGTCCTGGCCATTTGGGGACTAAGGAGCCTGACCTTTTTAGTGACAGGGATGAAGTTGAGGAATCAACAGATGAACCAAAGACTCCAACCACCAGCACTGTTGAGCTAAGTTTAGAGAATTTCTCCCAGGAAAATACATTACAGGTGGAATCCGACGAAAAACCTGTATTGAAAAATACAACTGAGGATGCTGGTTTGGAGGTGAAGAAAGAGATTAGCAATCGACGACGGCGACGGCGTTCTTCTGCTGTAGAGTCCGACTTTGCTGGAGAAGACGATAGTTAATTTGGTTGATAGAAAAGGGAGTGGGGAGCTAGTTCCGGCCTATGTGGTGGGAGTTGTCTGAGAGTTCTCAGCAGTTATCTGATTTAGTTGCGGGTGTCGATGAAGTGGGGAGAGGGGCGCTGTTTGGCCCAGTAGTGGCGGCGGCGGTAATCTTGCCAGCTTCGGCCTGGCCAATTTTGATAGCAGCTGAGATTAAAGACAGCAAAAAACTCTCTAGCGATCGCAGAGTTAAACTAGGGTTGCAAATTTGTGAATTGGCGACAGCTTGGAGTATCGGCTTGGCTTCTGCGGCTGAGATTGACAAGTTAAACATTTTGCAAGCAACCCTGTTAGCTATGAAGCGAGCTGTAGTGAAGTTGCAGGTATTGCCTAGCCTCTGTTTGGTTGATGGTAATCAGTCTATTAAGGATTTGGGGATACAGCAACAAACTATTGTCAAAGGGGATGAGCGATCGCTCAACATAGCAGCTGCGAGCATAATTGCCAAGGTATGGCGCGATCAGCTAGTAACAGATTTGGCATCACAGTACCCTGCATACAATCTAGAGCAGAATAAAGGTTACGGTAGCCAAAAACATTTAATAGCACTGCGACAACAGGGACCATCCCCACTGCATCGTCAATCATTTCGACCTTGTAAACCAGAAAAAATCGCCCCTGAGTGAATGGGAAAAGAGCCAAGGGGCGGGATGATAACTTACTAATACCTCGTCCCTACTTTTTTGTTTTTTGAGTCACTCTGGATTGAAAAGCGGTAATTCGCTATTGTAGTTATCTAGTGTGTTTTCTTCTATTTGTGATTTTACCCAAGAGTGATAATCTGCTAAAAGTTGATGTAGCAAGCGTTGTTTGACTGTCATTAGTACACTTTTTAATAAACCATTGCCGGCGGCTTCTAAAATTGGTCGAGGTGTGAAGCAAAGGGGTGGTGGTATATCTACCTGAACTTCTAAATCGGCTCTTCCTTGCAGGCTAGTAATACCGTTACTTTCGTGTAATGACAAATGTCCTTGCAAATTTAATGTAAAGCGCTGGTTAATATATTCAAAGCCCAGTATTTCACAACCAAGCGATCGCAATTTAATAGTGCCATTAGATTCAGCCCAGACTTTCATATCTACCGTCGGCTGAATTTTCAAAGACAGAAAGCTGAGGGGCTGCATTTTTAAGCGAAATACTTGCTCCGAAAGCTGGCTCACTCGCCGGCTATCAGTCAAAGCATTAACTAAACGTTGAGGCTGACGCAAGTAGTGTTCAATGGGGATAGGTTGGGATAAGACATTAATTTTTGCGGTTTGGGAGGCACTGAATTGAGTAGCCCCTGAGTTTAGTGGAAGAGTGGACATGAATTAAATCACTCTCATTAATATTCATATTAATTAGCATACCGCGCTCTCACCAGAAGAAACGGGGAAAACACCAAATTATATTGGGGATTGGGGATTAGTGAATCTATTCCTCAGCGCAGACTTACAGGTGCGGAATATGGTCAAAAATCCTTAGACGCTTTGTTGGAGTCGAAAATTAAGAGCAGTATACACCCCCAGTGCAGGTTCTCCCATGAGAAAACGAGAAACTTTAGCTCAGTATTTTGATTAATTTAATTATTTGTGTGTACACTGTAGCTTTAAAGTGAATAGATAGTAAGGGTTAGTAGCTAGGCTGATATGGGTTTTTATGAATTGAGGAGGCAGTTAGAATATAAAACCCAATTCTATTGTTAGCTTTTTTGAATCGGTTAAAACCATTAATTCAGAACTAAAGTCTCGACTCTTCCACTGATGCCTCCGGATGCCGCAGGCTGTACGTTAGTCGCTCATGGGGGAGAACCCCAAAACTGCGCTGAATAACTTAAATACTTTTAACCTATGAACGCTCTTAAAAATATATCTATTGCTCATTTAGGGCCACCGGGGACTTATGCAGAACAAGCTGCGGCTTTTTATGTCAACTGGTTAGCTGAAAAAATCGGAATTATTGCTACTTTATACCCTTGTCCAAGTATTGCGAAGTCTCTGCAAGCCGTTGTGGATGGACAAACTCACCTAGCTGTTGTGCCGATAGAAAATTCCATTGAAGGAAGTGTAACTATGACAATGGATACACTCTGGCAACTAGATAGCTTAGAAATTCAATTGGCTTTGGTTATGCCTATTGCCCATAATTTAGTTTCTCGTGCCGTTAGTTTAGATAGTATTCAAACTGTTTATTCTCACCCACAAGCATTAGCACAATGTCAAGGATGGTTGGGAAAATTTCTGCCCAATGTGCAGCTAATACCCAGTAATTCTACAACTGAAGGACTGAAGATACTAAATCAGGATTTGACAGCAGCTACCATTTCATCTCATCGGGCTGCTCAACTTTATAATCTGCCGATATTAGCTAGTAATATTAACGACTATGCAGAAAACTGTACTCGCTTTTGGGTGGTGAGTCGAAGTCAAGATACTGGGGCTGTTAACACTGTTAAGGATCTGATTAATACATCACAAAATGCTACTCATACCTCTTTAGCTTTCAGTGTACCTGCCAATTTACCAGGAGCGCTGCTGAAAACTTTACGAGTATTTGCTGAATTAGGAATTAATCTTAGCAGAATTGAATCTCGTCCAACAAAGCGATCGCTAGGGGAGTATTTATTTTTCATTGACTTGGAAGCAGGTAAAAACGAAGCACAGATGCAATCAGCTTTAACACAATTAACAATGCACACAGAGGTGATCAAAATTTTTGGCAGCTATCATGTTCTACCAATTAATTTTGAACGGTAATTATTATTGATCAATTACGGATTGCTAAAGGGTAGTCATAGAAAATATTACGAATTAAGAATTACTAATTACGAATTATTAAAAGTGTCTTTCAGAACAGCACGCGCTGCTAAATGATTGCGAGTAGAGGTCAAAATTTCTGCTTCTCTTTCTAAGCGCAGGACAGTATCTTGTGTTTCTAGCAATGCCTGTTGCTCTGAGGCTACACCATAGAGGTTACTTGCAACCCAATAAGAAAGTTCAGTGGGTAGATCAGGTAATTCGTCCGGTAATTCCATATCTTGTTCGGTCAGCTTGGCCGAAAGACGAACTACATCTCGTAACAGTTGTTCAACTTCAGTCGCCAAAGGACGTAAATCTTTACTTGGTGGCTGGTCTTCTAACCACTCCACTAAGCCCACACGGTAAGGCTTTTCACGAATGTACTCTAGAACACGAAACCTTTGTTGTCCTAAAGTTAACATTTTCATCCGGTCATCTGGCATACGTTGGTAATGAATGATTTCTGCACAGCAACCAACATTAGCAATTGTACCGTCAACAGGATCAACCATTAGTACCCCGAATCGGCGATCGCTTTCCAAGATCGTGTTCATCATGATTCGGTAGCGAAATTCAAATATTTGTAAGGGTAATGGTCTAGTGGGGAATAGAACTACTTCCGGTAACGGGAACAGAGGTAGTTCACGAACTGCGATTTTAGAAGAAGATGTCATTCTTGCCTTGGTATAAATTTAATTTTAAAATTTATTATTTTCTGCTTTTCCCGTACTTTGCTTATATTCTATCATTTGTTTTCCCAGCAATAAAAAGCCCTGAGATAAATTTCTTCAGGGCTGAGTAAATATAACGCTATGAAATATAACGCTATGAATTTAATGCATTCCTTAGTAATGAAAATATCACTACTGTACTGGAATGAGCGAGTCATTCTACATCAGTGTTAATGACTGAGTACTAATCATCAGTGACTAGATTATAGTTTTACTTCAATGTCCACACCAGAGGGTAAATCTAGTTTCATCAGGGCATCAATAGTTTTAGAAGAAGGCTGATAAATGTCAATAATCCGGCGATGGGTGCGGGTTTCAAAGTGTTCCCGTGCATCCTTATCTACGTGAGGCGATCGCAGCACACAGTAGATTTTGCGTTTGGTGGGTAAGGGGATTGGACCTATGGCTGTAGCGTTAGTTCTGTTAGCTGTATCTACAATCTTCTCGCAAGATGTGTCTAATAAGCGACGGTCAAAAGCCTGTAAACGAATTCTAATTTTTTGCTGCTGTAGAGTTGCCATCTTTAATTTTCCAGGTTCTGATTAGTGGGGGAGTAGTGAGTAGTGAGTGGGGAGTGGGGAATAGTGAGTAGTCAATTCAGGGGGACGAAAACATATAATTCAACCCTGACAATTAGGGAGTTTTTCGCCTGTTGCCTATTTCCTACTAGACCTTACTCTCTATTCTGTATGCCCCACTCCTCTTCATAGATGGAAGAGAAAGGAGCAGAGACGAATTTTACCATCTCTGCTCCTATGTTATGGAACGAAAAAGTGTTACTTCACAATTTTAGAGACGACACCAGCACCAATTGTGCGGCCACCTTCACGAATAGCGAAGCGCATTCCTTGCTCAATAGCGATCGCGTTGATCAGTTCCACTGTCATTTTGATGCGATCGCCTGGCATCACCATTTCTGCTTCACTACCATCATCGGAAGTAAAAGCTGTGATTGTTCCAGTTACATCAGTTGTCCGCACGTAAAACTGAGGACGGTAGCCAGAGAAAAATGGAGTTTTGCGGCCGCCTTCTTTTTCTGTCAGTACGTACACTTCACCTTCAAATTGAGTGTGAGGAGTAATAGAACCGGGCTTGGCGATTACCATACCGCGTTCAATATCAGCCTTTTGGATACCGCGTAGCAGTACACCAGCGTTATCTCCAGCCATACCTTGATCAAGACTCTTCTTGAACATCTCAATTCCGGTGACAGTGGTGTTGCGAGTGTCTCTGATACCCACCAATTCGACGTTGTCGCCCACTTTCACTACACCACGTTCAATCCGACCGGTAGCAACAGTACCACGACCTGTAATAGAGAACACGTCTTCCACAGCCATCAAGAAGGGCTTATCTACAGCCCGGTCAGGAGTAGGAATGTAGGAATCTACTGCGTCCATCAGAGCGTAGATTTTGTCTACCCAAGGATTTTCACCCTTTTGAGTTTTAGGGTTAGCAGTCATTGCTTCCAGTGCTTTCAGACCAGAACCTGTAACGATAGGAATGTCATCACCAGGAAAATCGTAGCTAGATAATAGCTCCCGGACTTCCAATTCCACCAATTCTAGTAATTCTGCGTCATCTACCATATCTTCTTTGTTCAAGAAGACAACTAGACTGGGAACACCAACTTGCTTTGCCAGCAGGATATGTTCACGGGTTTGGGGCATGGGGCCATCAGCAGCAGAAACTACGAGGATACCACCATCCATTTGTGCCGCACCAGTGATCATGTTTTTCACATAATCAGCGTGTCCTGGACAATCTACGTGAGCATAGTGCCGATCGCCGGTTTCATACTCAACGTGAGCCGTATTAATGGTAATACCCCGTGCTTTTTCTTCGGGAGCATTATCAATTTGGTCATAGCCTTTACCTGTAGCCTGACCCATAGCAGCCAGAGTCATAGTAATAGCTGCTGTTAAAGTAGTTTTGCCATGATCAACGTGGCCAACTGTACCGATATTAACGTGTGGTTTAGTCCTTTCAAACTTTGCGCGTGCCATGAATGCTCGTTTCCTTTTTTTTTATGAGACCTCGCCCTTAAGGGCGGGGTTTATTAAGCGTTCCCTTTGCTTTTCGCTATGATTGCTTCAGCCACGTTCCGAGGTACTTCTTCATAGTGGCTAAATTCCATTGAGAAGATACCTCGTCCTTGGGTCTTGGAGCGGATATCAGTAGCGTAGCCAAACATTTCTGCCAATGGGACTTTAGCAGTTACTTTGGCAAGACCATCATCAGATCCCATACCTTCAATTTGCCCACGACGGGAGTTCAGGTCGCCCATTACATCCCCAAGGTAGTTTTCGGGAACTTCCACCTCAACTTTCATCATAGGTTCTAAAAGTACAGGTGAAGCTTTCAACACTGCCTCTTTCATTGCCATTGAGCCAGCAATTTTGAAAGCCATTTCTGAAGAGTCTACATCGTGGTATGACCCATCAATTAAAGTTGCTTTCACATCAATCAGTGGATACCCAGCGAGTACTCCTGATTCGCAGCTTTCTTTCATTCCTTGTTCTGCGGGGCTAATGTACTCTTTAGGTACAGTACCACCGACAATCTTAGAAACAAATTCAAAGCCCGTACCGGGTTCGCCTGGTTCCAAATTGATCACAACGTGACCATATTGACCTTTACCACCACTTTGGCGAATGAATTTCCCTTCAATTTTGGAGACTTGTTTACGAATTGTTTCACGGTAAGCTACTTGCGGCGCACCAACGTTCGCTTCTACTTTGAATTCTCGTAACATCCGGTCTACCAGAATTTCTAGGTGTAGCTCTCCCATGCCGGCAATCACGGTTTGATTCGTTTCCGGATCAACGTGAACGCGGAAGGTGGGGTCTTCTTCGGAAAGAGATTGCAGAGCTTTGGAGAGCTTGTCCATGTCATTCTTGGTTTTGGGTTCAACCGCTACCGAAATAACAGGTTCAGGAATGAATAGAGATTCCAGAATTACTGGTGATCCTTCATCAGTGATAGTATCACCTGTTAAGGTATCTTTTAACCCCAATGCTGCTCCTAAATCGCCAGCCCGCATTTCGTCCACGTCCATGCGTTCATCTGCTTTCAAAATGACCAGACGGGAAATGCGTTCTTTTTTGTTCTTGGTAGCATTAAGAACGTAGCTACCTTTCTTTAGAACACCAGAATAAACACGAACAAAGGTGAGACGACCATAAGGGTCGGCCATAATCTTGAACGCCAGAGCTGATAAAGGTTCTTCATCATCAGCTCTGCGCTCCACCGTTTCCCCATTGGGTAATGTACCTTGAATTGCTGGTACTTCAGTTGGTGCTGGCAGATAATCTACCACTGCATCCAGCATCAACTGCACGCCTTTGTTTTTAAATGCCGAGCCGCAAAGTACCGGCACAATCTTACCCGCAATTGTACCTTTACGCAGGGCTGTACGAATTTCTGCTTCTGTAAGTTCTTCTCCCTCGAAGTACTTATTCATCAGAACGTCGCTGGTTTCTGCCACAGCTTCTATCAACTTGGTACGGTATTCGGCTGCCTTCTCTTGCATTTCGGCGGGGATATCTGTTTCTTCGATATCTGTGCCTTCGTCGTTGTTATAAATATAGGCACGTTGCCGTACCAGATCAACGATGCCGCTAAATTCAGTTTCGCTACCAATTGGCAGTTGAATGGCAATGGCATTAGCCCGCAGGCGATCGCGCATCTGCTCGTGAACTCTATAGAAGTTGGCCCCTGTACGATCCATTTTGTTAATGAAGGCGATACGGGGTACTTTATAGCGGTCTGCTTGTCGCCACACTGTTTCCGACTGTGGTTGCACACCACCTACGGAACAAAATACTGCGATTACGCCATCTAACACGCGCATGGAACGTTCTACTTCAATTGTGAAGTCAACGTGTCCTGGAGTATCGATAATGTTAATTTGATGATCTTTCCAACTGGTACTGATTGCAGCAGCAGTGATGGTAATTCCCCGTTCACGCTCCTGAGCCATCCAGTCGGTGACGGCAGTTCCTTCATGAACTTCGCCAATTTTATGAATTATGCCAGAGTAAAAAAGTATTCTCTCGGTTGTTGTTGTCTTGCCCGCATCTATATGCGCCGCAATACCGATATTGCGTACTTTCTCTAGCGGGATGGTACGTGCCACAGTAGCCTCCTATTATAGTTTTTGCATCATGATATCTTGTATATTACTCTTTGTTAAGATTCTATACTTCTACGGAAAACCGTATTTGTTGTTTTTAGTGGGCGATATACCGCTTTTTCGGCGATATACCCCTATGTTTCTTAGTAACGATAGTGTGCAAAAGCTTTGTTAGCTTCTGCCATCCGGTGTGTTTCTTCCCGTTTCCGAATTGCATTCCCGGTTTCGTTGGCAGCATCCATTAACTCATTCGCTAATTTACTTGCCATTGTGCGGCCGGGTCTAGACCGAGAAAATTTTACTAGCCAGCGCAAAGCTAGGGTTGTACCCCTGTCTGAGCGGACTTCCATCGGTACTTGATAGGTGGCTCCACCTACTCGACGCGCTTTTACTTCTACTAAAGGTGTGGCGTTTCGCACTGCTCTTTCAAAGGTTTCTAAAGGAGCAGCGCCAGTGCGTTCTTCAATAGTTTTCATGGCATCATAAACCAGCCTAGCGGCTAGTGATTTCTTTCCATGACGCATCACTCGCCGGATTATCATGCTTACCAGGCGACTGTTATATACGGAATCAGGCGGAACTGGACGCCTTTGAATAACACCACGACGAGACATACTTCACCTTTAATTCTGATTTGGCAACGAACTTATATGCTATCAGACACTGGATATCTGGATATATGGCCGATTAAAGCCACCATTTAATTTTGTCTTTTTCTCTCTACTGTTGTAGTCAGACTCACTGGTTAATTTGCCCACTACAACTAGAGAAGGCGACAACATCATAAACTTTTATATTTAGATGCAAACCCTTGGCTGGATAATGCTTAGAATGAGCTAGTTTCCCGCTTTATTCAGGATTTAGCACTTTTTTGTCACAGCAAGCGCTTTCTGGAAATCGGCTTAGTCGCCACTCCAGAGCATTAACGGCTTATTTGCTATTTGGTTGCTGCTTTTGGACGCTTGGTTCCGTACTTGGAACGCCCTTGCTTACGGTCTTTGACTCCAGCCGTGTCTAAGGTTCCACGAATAATGTGGTATCTCACACCTGGTAAATCTTTTACCCGACCGCCACGAATCATTACTACTGAATGTTCTTGCAGGTTATGACCGATACCTGGAATATAAGCTGTTACTTCAAAACCAGATGTCAACCTTACCCTTGCTACTTTACGTAGGGCTGAGTTCGGTTTTTTCGGTGTGGTTGTGTATACTCTAGTACAAACACCCCGACGTTGTGGGCATTGTTTTAGAGCTGGAGATTTGGTTTTCTGACGCGCTTGTTCGCGCTCATTACGTATAAGTTGCTGTATTGTTGGCATGAGTTACAGCGCGTAAAGCTGCTTATGGTTCTAACTTTTAACAAATCCTGATTATATCTTTTTTTTAGCTTTTATGTCAAACTTATAGATTTTTTTTAGCTATACGGAGTTGGACTGAGCAATGGAGAATGAATTACCACAGCCACAGATGGCGATCGCTTGAGGGTTATTGAACCGAAATCCCCCACCCATCAAATCTTCTGAATAATCTAATCCCAACTCCTGTACGTAACTATAGCTGTGACTATCGATCACAACCTGCATCTCGTTCACATCAAAAACATGATCATTAACTTTTACAGTTTGATCAAAAGACATATCATAAAACTGACCAGAACAGCCACCTAGCTTAATGGTGATTCTCAATAAACTATTTGGCTGCTGCTTTAACTGTAATCGCTTAATTTCATTTATGGCTGCTTGACTCAAATGAATCATGGAATTAACTTTGGCAATTAACAAAAGCCCCACTGCTGCTGGGGATGAAAATACTCATTCTGGCTATGAGAGATTCTTTGTGATTCTCATTGCTGAGATTTTGTTGCTGATTTACTCATCAATAAATCAACCATCACCCTCTATCTTAGCCTTAATTTTTTGACTGAGATTTAATTTGGTAATTTAGTTATTTTAACAGATATTGTTAACTCTTGTATGGCACTACGCATACACGTTAGGACGTAAACTGATCATAAAAGTTAAACACCGAAAGGCTTTAACCCTACTCCCTACTCCCTACTCGCCACTCCCCAAGCCATAACTAAAAATTTGCTCAAACATCCCAAAATTTACTGAATAAAAAACCCCCGCGTTCAAGACACGGGGAATACTCCACTGGATATACAGATGGAGATTGCCGTTGATTGGGTTAATCTTCAGTACGAGCATAATCATCTTGGTAGCGAATAATATCATCTTCGCCCAAGTATTCGCCATTCTGGACTTCAATTAATACTAAAGGAATCACACCAGGATTCTCTAGACGATGGGACGTACATTGGGGAACATAGGTGGACTCATTGTTACTGAGGAGTACTTCTTGATCACCACAAATTACCTTCGCGGTACCAGAGACAACTATCCAGTGTTCACTGCGGTGATGGTGCATTTGCAGACTCAGGCGGTGTCCAGGCTTAACTTCGATGCGTTTAATTTTATATCCGCGACCTTCTTCCAAAACTGTAAAAGCACCCCAAGGACGCAGTTCAGTTGCAGCAACGCTTTTATTAGCGATCGCAACGGGTAGAGGCAGAGTGTCAGTTTGTCTAGTCTCTGAAATTTGAGCCATATTTACCTCATTGGTCTACATAAAAAATTGTCGTCACTCTTAACTATTAATGGAAAAATTTTGCTTAGTGTTGCAACCGTAAAAATGAATAATTTATTTCCACCTTGCTTAAGATAGCAAAATTCAACTGAAACCTGAAAGAATGACTGCCAAAACTACACTTTCTATGTCAATTCTTCATAGAAAAACTATCAGCTTCTGCTTTCCTTTAAAAAAAACTATAAACTTACCATCTTCCCCCAGTCCCTAGTGCCTAATTAAGGTGACTGTAAAAACACCCCAATACCATTGTGAACACGTGCAGCAGTATTTGGGGAACGGTCTAGTAGTTGTCCACCTAAATAAAGACTAGTGGAACTACCACCGTCTAAATTCAGAGCATTTACACAACCAATATTTTTCATTAATTGGGCGTGTTCGGCTAAAGTTGGCCCTAGTCCACCAGCACGATTATGTACAGCAGCAAGCATCAAAGAACCATTTGTTGTTGTGCAAATAGCACTGCGAGCAGCTCGTTGATTAATAAAAGCCGGAGTGAATTGTTCCCTTGCCGCATCGAGAACAATTTGATTGTTTTGGACTAACAGTGGACCCGCTCCCATGATGTGGGGATAGCGGTTAAATTCCGGAGAATTAGTATTACTATTAATGCTCAATGTCGTGCCAATGGGTAATTGTGATGCTGTACTAGTGGCATCGGCACGTAAAGTTAATAAGTAGCCATCTTGGGGAATAGAAACTGCTCTTTCACCAGCTTTACCACCCGGTAACTGATTTGTGATTCTATCTTTTTGAACAACTATGATAATTTCGTTATTTGTTAACGGCGTGTAGCTATTTCCCCAACTGGGTGTATAACGAGCAATTCCACTTTGAACATAGCCACTATTCAGAAATAGAATCGGGAATTTTTGATTGTTGGCAGCAATTAAAGTTTCTTGTAAGGCCAGACGACCGAAATAAAATTGTCCAGAGTCATTCCAGGCGATCGCCCCCCGATTGAGAATTGGCCCTGATAACCACTGACCATCCCGACGAATTGCACCTAAAGGTAATTGATTATTACGGTTGAAATAACCAGCGTTGACTGCGGCTACAGCTAAATGCTGCTGTGCCATTTGAATTAGGGGTGCAATACCAGCCTGGTTGGTGGGGTTGGTGGTGATGGGTTTTAAACTTAACCCAGCTTGGCGGGGATTAATATCTAACCAAACTATGGGAAATCTTTCTGTACCTAAGTTGACCAATTGCTGTCGCCAGCGCAATCCTGGAGACCAATTAATCTCTCTTTGGACTAGAGAATCGTAACCAAGATCAATTACTAAACGATGGGGGTCTGCTAAAGTCAAAACTTGCGGCGACATCCCAAAAGGGACACTGAGACTAATAATTGTGCGGTTGTTGATGACTTCTAATTGTCTAACTATGGCGGCGGTTCTTTGTGCTGATGTTGACGGGGCGTATTGTTGACTTAAAGCAGGAGCGGTAATACCATCTACAGCTACTACCCATTCTCTATTGGGTTGGGGGGTTGGGTTGGGGGAGTTAGTGGATGGGGTGATGGGTAAGCCTTGGGAAAGTTGCCAAGGTGCGGGACGATCTAAATCTAAGACAATGCGGGCTGACCGGAACGGAGGATTGGTAACACCTGAAGATTGCTGACTTTGACGAATATTTTTGATTTCAGCTGGCGGCATGGCGATCGCCAAAATATTACCATTAGCTTGAAACCGCCAACCTGCTTTTTGAGCAAAATTAGTCATGTCCAGATAGCGATATCCTGGAAGTAACTTACTGGCTAAAACCAGTGGTTGATTAGCCGATGAAAACCACTCTACTGGTTGACTGGCAGTATTATTGCTGCTTAACAAATCTACCCCAATGAATTGGCGCAATGCCCCATCACTCAGATGAGTTCTCACTTCCCCGCCTGTTCCTGGTTCCTGCAACCAAGCCCCTGGTAAGGTGCGACCATTGAGGCTAATTTGGTTCCCCGTCATCAATGTTCCCCTGGGAGTATGAGAGGACTGGACAATCAAATCTGCACCCCCTTCAGCATTAGGCAATTCTTGGGCGCTGAGAGCATGGCTAGCAAATAAGCAGAATATAATTCCTAAAATTGTCACCCCTAGATACCGAAATAACCGTTGATTCACCTTTCTGGCAATAGCCCTGTGATGTTTTCTGCGGCGATTTAACATTTTTACCATAATTTAATCATCACTTTTGGGAACTCTTAGCCCAGTCATCAGCTATAGCAGGACATCCGGCGGTCAGATCACTCCATTACAGGACTGAAACTCACGCATAGCAAGGTTTTTACTATTTGTTTTTGTCCTCACCAACCTGACTGTTACTATAACTAATTGTGGGGAAATCTAAAAAAAATACTGATTTATTTTGTGAATAGATATGATATTGTATATATTGGATATCTATCTCTTCCCAAGTTCAACCAGTAATCATACCCATTACAAGCACTGTTACTAAGTGTTGTAACCATCAGTAGAGTCAGTCTTTCCATAAACAGTAGTTTTATTACTGGAAACTGGTTTAAAATATTTATTCCTCACAAATTTTCAGTGGGGAAATATCACCTGATCAGCAAACAAAAAAATTATCTACAACAACGGATATTTTGAGTAATTGTCAAATGTGTATGTTGTGTAATACGCTGGTTTTGGAGATATATCAGGATGATTTCAGCCTTTAAAACTAAGTTGTATTATGGGGAAGTAAAACAAGTTTTACCAAAAAAATCATGGGATTTAGGGAAGAGACAATTGAGCAAAAATAACTATGGCTAGAGCCAAGTTACGCCATCAAAGGTAATTTGTCTAACTTAGGATTAAAACATAAAATATAAAAAAATAACTCAAAGATTTTAACACGGTCAAAGCAGAAAAGAATCCGCAGTTAAAATTTTTTTTCCGTAAATTTCGGTTATTTATGTATTTCTCAGGGAACCAACTTTAGCCCTTGGGCTACGCTCAGGACTTAGCAAAATTTTCTCACAAATATTGCCAGTATTTGTGACTAACCATCTCAGAAGCTATGAAAGATAAAGCGATGCATCAATCACAAAGTATGAACATTTCAGATATGAACTCTCAGGAAAACTATCAGGGACAAAGGTGGTTAGTAGAAGAACGGGATGCTTGTGGTGTAGGTTTTATTGCTCATCGTCAGAATCATGCCAGCCACGAAATTGTCACCAAAGCGTTAGGGGCTTTGACTTGCTTAGAACACCGGGGTGGTTGTAGTGCTGACCAAGATTCTGGTGATGGTGCAGGAATATTGACAGCCATACCCTGGGAGTTGTTCCAACCAGAATATTCCTCTGGCAATGTAGCAGTGGGAATGGTATTTTTACCGCAAAATCCCGAAGTTGCCCAAAACATTAAGGCAAAATTTGCAGAAATAGCCGCAGAAGAGAAATTAACTGTACTGGGTTGGCGAGAAGTTCCAGTGCAACCTGATTTATTAGGGAAACAAGCTAGAGAAAATCAACCGCAGATAGAACAAGTTTTTCTGTCATCAGCTAATAAGAGTGGCGAAGAATTAGAAAGAGAACTGTATATTACTCGCAGAAGAATCTTCAAAGCTACAAAAGATATTTCCGAAGAGTTTTATATTTGTTCTTTGTCTAGTCGGACTATTGTCTATAAAGGCATGGTGCGTTCCGCGATTTTGGGTGAGTTTTATTTGGATTTAAAAAATCCGGCTTATAAAAGTGCTTTTGCTGTTTACCATCGGCGCTTTAGCACTAACACTATGCCGAAATGGCCTTTGGCGCAACCGATGCGGCTATTGGGTCACAATGGTGAAATTAATACCCTATTGGGTAATATTAATTGGATGACGGCAAGGGAAGCCAGTTTAAATCATCCGGTATGGGGAGATCGTGCTGATCAATTCAAGCCGTTGGTTCACATTGATAATAGTGACTCAGCGACTCTGGATAACGTCTTGGAATTAATGGTGCGATCGGGACGAAGCAGCCTGGAAGGTTTAATGATCATGGTGCCAGAGGCTTATCAAAATCAGCCTTCTTTGGCTAAATATCCAGAAATTGTCGATTTTTATGAATATTACAGTGGTTTACAAGAAGCATGGGATGGCCCGGCGCTGTTAGTATTTAGTGATGGTGAAACAGTTGGGGCAACATTAGACCGGAATGGTTTAAGACCAGCTCGTTATGTAATTACTGAAGATGATTATATTATTGTCGCTTCAGAGGCGGGTGTAGTTGAGATTCCAGAGTCCAAGATTATTGAAAAAGGCAGACTTGGCCCTGGACAAATGATTGCTGTGGATTTAGTGAAGCAAGAAGTTCTGAAAAATTGGGAGATTAAACAGCGTGTCGCCCAACAGTATCCCTATGGAGAATGGTTAAAGGAATATCGCCAAGAACTCAAACATTTAGTGAAGGAATCTGGCGAAAAACAGCAAGTTGACAAAGAAACTTTACTACGTCATCAATTAGCTTTTGGCTACACTACAGAAGATGTGGAAATGGTGATTCAACCAATGGCGGTTGAGGGTAAAGAACCAACTTTCTGCATGGGTGATGATATTCCTTTGGCGGTGTTGTCAGAAAAACCCCACTTGCTGTATGACTATTTCAAACAGCGTTTTGCTCAGGTGACTAACCCAGCTATTGACCCGTTACGGGAAAAGTTGGTGATGTCTTTGAATGTGGAATTGGGGGAACGGGGTAATTTATTGGAAGTGAAGCCAGAACACGCCCGAAAACTGAAGTTAGAATCCCCTGTGTTGCTGGAGTCAGAATTGGCGGCGATTCACTTATCTGGGTTGGCGACGGCGGAAATTTCCACTTTGTTTGCGATCGCAGATGGTCCAGATGGTTTGCAAAATGCCGTGCGGTCTTTACAGTCACAAGCTGTGGAATCTGTCAAGGCGGGGGCAAAAATTTTGATTTTGAGCGATCATCTGGCAGGAGGAAAGAGTATTAGTGCTGAATATACTTATATTCCTCCTTTGTTAGCGGCAGGTGCTGTACATCATCATCTGATTCGGGAAGGATTGCGAACCAAAACCTCGCTGATTGTGAATACAGCCCAGTGCTGGAGTACACATCATTTTGCCTGTTTGATTGGTTATGGTGTGGATGCTGTTTGTCCTTACACTGCTTTGGATACCCTGCGGGATTGGTGGTGGGAACCAAAAACTCAAAAGTTTATGGAACGGGGTAAAATCCCGGCGATTAGCTTAGATGAGGCTTTAGGTAATTATCGCAAAGCGGTAAATTCTGGGTTGCTGAAAATTCTCTCAAAAATGGGAATTTCTTTGCTGTCTAGCTATCAAGCAGCCCAAATTTTTGAAGCAATTGGGATTGGTGGCGATTTATTGGCGTTGGGATTTTATGGCACAGCTTCCCGGATTGGTGGTTTGAGTGTGCGGGAATTGGCACAAGAGGTACTTTCTTTCCATCGCAAGGCTTTTCCAGAACTGACGGTGAAGAAGTTAGAAAATTTGGGTTTTGTGCAGTATTTCCCCAAGGGTGAATACCACATGAATAATCCGGAACTGGCGAAGGCGCTGCATAAGGCTGTGGATGGGAAGCAATATGACCACTATGAGGTTTATAAACAACATCTGCAAGGCAGGCCAATTACAGCTTTGCGTGATTTGTTGGATTTTGAAAGCGATCGCCCCTCTATTCCTTTAGAAGAAGTGGAATCAGTCAGTGAGATTGTCAAACGGTTCTGCACTGGGGGAATGTCTTTAGGCGCATTGTCTAGAGAAGCTCATGAAACTTTGGCGATCGCCATGAACCGCATCGGAGGAAAATCCAACTCTGGGGAAGGTGGCGAAGATCCAGTCAGGTATAAAGTTCTCGGTGATGTAGATAGTGCTGGTAAATCACCCACTTTACCGCATTTACATGGCTTACGGAATGGTGACACCGCTTCTAGTGCCATTAAGCAGGTCGCATCAGGACGCTTTGGAGTCACACCAGGATATTTAAGCAGCGCCAGACAGATTGAAATTAAAATTGCCCAAGGTGCAAAACCTGGGGAAGGTGGACAACTACCAGGGCCAAAAGTTAGTCCTTACATTGCCATGTTACGGCGTTCCAAACCCGGTGTAACTTTAATTTCACCGCCACCGCACCATGATATTTATTCCATTGAAGATTTAGCACAGTTAATTTTTGACCTGCACCAAATTAACCCCAAAGCCCAGGTATCAGTGAAGTTGGTGGCGGAAATTGGTATTGGAACCATCGCTGCGGGTGTAGCCAAAGCCAACGCTGACATTATTCAAATATCTGGTCATGATGGTGGCACAGGTGCATCACCACTAAGTTCCATTAAACACGCTGGTTCTCCTTGGGAACTCGGATTAAGTGAAGTACATCGGGTATTAATGCAAAACGGCCTGCGCGATCGCGTGATTTTGCGTGTAGACGGTGGACTCAAAAGTGGTTGGGATGTAGTAATAGGTGCGTTGATGGGTGGTGAGGAATTTGGTTTTGGTTCCATCGCCATGATTGCAGAAGGTTGTATTATGGCGCGGATTTGCCACACCAATAACTGCCCCGTGGGTGTAGCTTCCCAAAAAGAAGAACTCCGCAAACGCTTTACCGGAATGCCTGAAAACGTTGTAAATTTCTTCTACTTTGTTGCAGAAGAAGTGCGTCAGTTACTGGCAAAACTCGGCTACCGTTCTTTGTTAGATATTGTTGGTCGGGCTGATTTATTAACAACCAGAGATGGGGCTAAAGTTACTAAAACCCAAGGACTCAACCTCAACTGTTTACTTCAGCTACCAGATAGTAAACATGACCGTAGCTGGTTGAATCATGAAGAAGTTCACAGTAACGGTGCGGTATTAGATGATCAATTGCTGGCTGATGCGGAAATTCAACGGGCGATTAAAAATCAATCCAGTGTCAGTAAAACCTTACAGGTAGTTAATACTGATAGAACAGTGGGCGCAAGGTTAGCTGGGGCGATCGCTTCCCAATATGGTGATAGTGGTTTTGAGGGTCAAATTAACCTCAAT
Source organism: Nodularia chucula CCY0103 (assembly GCF_963923915.1). Taxonomy (NCBI): domain Bacteria; kingdom Bacillati; phylum Cyanobacteriota; class Cyanophyceae; order Nostocales; family Nodulariaceae; genus Nodularia; species Nodularia chucula. The sequence goes on from NZ_CAWUOL010000011.1 coordinate 65,052, forward strand.
TTATGCGGTAGTGTTGGGCAAAGTTTTGGTGCTTTCAACCTCCCCGGTATTATTCTCACACTGTCAGGAGAAGCCAACGACTATGTTGGAAAGGGAATGCACGGTGGGGAAATCATTATCAAACCCCCAGCCGATGCTAAATACAATCCAGCAGAAAATGTGATAGTTGGTAATACCTGTCTTTATGGTGCTACTGGTGGGGTATTATTCGCCAACGGTTTAGCCGGTGAACGCTTTGCTGTGCGGAACTCCAAAGGTGTCGCAGTCATTGAAGGTGCTGGAGACCACTGTTGTGAGTACATGACCGGGGGCGTGATTGTTGTCCTCGGCAAAGTGGGGCGTAACGTGGGCGCAGGGATGACTGGAGGACTAGCCTATTTCCTCGATGAAGAAAATTCCTTCCCGGAATTAGTTAATCACGAAATTGTCAAAATTCAGCGAGTGGTGACAGCAGCAGGTGCGAAACAACTGCAAGAGTTAATTAAAGCTCATAGCGATCGCACTGGTTCACCAAAAGCCCATAAGATTTTGGAAAATTGGTCAGAATATCTGCCTAAATTCTGGCAAGCAGTACCACCTTCCGAAGCCGATAACCCAGAAGCAAATCCCCAGGCTGTTGTCGAAAAACAATTGAGTTCCGTGTAGGGACTGGGTATTGGGGACTGGGGACTAGGGACTAGGTATTGGGTATTGGGTATTGGGTATTGGGTATTGGGTATTGGGTATTGGGTATTGGGGACTGGGTATCGGGGAGTAGGGACTAGGGACTAGGTATTGAGAAGAATCTTTCCCCCCTGCACCCTGCACCCTGCCCCCCTGCCTCTTTAACTGCCTCATTTTTGTTTCGCCATCAATTTTTGTTCCTTTTCCTTCATTGCTAACAACTCCGGAACAGTGACAAAACTATAACCTTGCTGGCGAAACTTATTAATAATTTCTGGTAAAGCCTGTACAGTTTGAGAACGATTACCGCCACCATCATGTAATAAAACAATCCCACCAGGTTGCGCGTTTCTAAACACATTACTTACTAACTTCTGGACTGCGGGACGAGAATAATCTAAAGAATCAGAAGACCACATAATAATGGCATAGCTGCTATTTTTGGCGTAATCAGCCACTCCATTGTGCATAATTCCCCCAGGCGGTCTAAACAAATTCGTTTTCACACCAGCAGTTTTATAAATCAAGTTAGAAGTATGATTAATTTCATAAGCAGCAGCTTCAGGATTCATAAAATGATACCAATGATGCCAAGTATGATTCCCAATAGCGTGACCTTCAGCAATTAACCTATTAACTAACTGTGGATAATTCTGGACATTTCTACCAACAACAAAAAATGTCGCTTTAATATTATTTTTTTGCAAGATATCTAGCACTTGTGCCGTGGTTTCAGGCCAAGGCCCATCATCAAAAGTAAGTGCAATTACTTTTTTATCTTGACTAAGATTAACTTGATTAATAGTTATTCCTTGAAAGCTGACTGGAGCAGTAGAGGCGAAACCTTTAGTATTGGCTTCTTTTTGCCAACTGGTAAGCATAGTGGCTTTGAATCCCTCTAATTGTTGCTGAGTACCAACTTTAGCAGGAGATAAATTTATATTTATACCTGTACTGCGTTGGCTCTGAGCCTCAGAAGCATGGAGTCGGATGAGTAGCATAATACTCATGCTGAAAGCAGCACTTAAAAAAAGCAATGCAATTAATATGCCTTGTGGCCAGAGAAACGACTTGTTATTTTCCACTTCACAGCTCCTTCAAGGGTAGAACCATCAGTCACAGTTCTGACGGTGCTTGATAGCACACCTGCTTCTAAATAATAGATACAGAGATTTTTACTGTTCATCCAGAACTTTTGGATACAGATTTAGATAAATTTCTGACATATAAGCTGTAACTCATCAAGTTTCAAATTTAACCACGAAATTCTGGTTACAAATCAACAATAACCATATAGTGTTTCTCGGTTAAGTGAGATACTTGAACCCCAAGGGAAGGGGAACTATGATGTAAATCATCTTATGAGGAACTGCTATATACTCAGGAGTTATTTTCTGGGTATGGTTAATATCCAAAAGACTTCCGTACTATTTCAATTACTTATGAGCTAGAGTTGATTTTACTACTTGCCTTTATTGCCAACTTACTGAGTAAAAGTTAATTTTTTAACTTAGCAATGTGTCAAATGTTATTTGCAACTAAGTAGCTGGACGATGAGTAACTGGATATAGTTTCCCATTATGCTGCTAAATTCAGCCGCTAATTCCTATACTTTTTACTTATTTCTTCCGAATCATTTTGAGATGGATTTACGTAATTTTATCAATATTGATACTTAAAATACCTAATACATAAAATTAGTCTGAAATTTTTCCTGTATACTTTTACGGTATTAATACTTAAATCAATTATTGCTTAATAATTTAATAATGTCTATATGTTTTCTTAAACTCTGTCAACAATCGATGCTGATTTGAATTATGCTTCCATTCCGAGAAAAAGAATGGCTATTCACCTTAGTTGTAGGATCTCTGATTCTCTGGCTAATATTTTTGGGAAATTTACCCTTACGTGACTGGGATGAAGGGACTGTCGCACAAGTGGCGAGGGAAATTTGGCGTAGCCCGGTTGGTTCGATGGGTTGGCTTTATCCTGTGTTGGGAGGGGAAGCGTATCACAATAAACCGCCTCTGATTCATTTATTGATTGCTGGGGCTTATTCTCTGGGAGGGGTGAATGAGTGGACAACACGTTTACCAAGTGCAGGATTAACTGCTTTGGGAGTACCTTTGATCTATTTGGTGGGGCGATCGCTATTTAAACAAAATCTGTCGGCGCTGTTTGGGGCTTTGGTTTATTTAACTATGTTACCTGTGGTACGTCATGGACGACTGGCGATGCTAGATGGTGCGAGTATTTCTTTTTTCTTGTTGATGTTATTTTTTCTCCTGAAAGCCCGGCAAAATCAACGCTATGCTTTCGGGGTGGGCATTTGTCTGGGGTTAATTACTCTGACAAAGGGGATGCTAGTGTTATTGTTGGGGGCGATCGCCTGTATATTTGTGATTGCCGACGGACAATTAAGTTTGGCTAAAAATATTTATTTCTGGGTGGGAATATTTCTAGGTATTGCTGCACCTTTGGCTTGGTATGTTGCCCAATGGCAATATTATGGCAGTAATTTCTTAGAAATTAATTTGCAGGCACAAACCTTTAACCGTCTGGTGGAATCTGTAGAAGGTAATAGTGGACCCGCTTGGTATTATTTGGTGGAGTTAATTAAATATGGTTTTCCCTGGTTGATATTTTTACCGGGGGGATTATATTTAGCTGCAAAAGAACGTGATCAAAGTTGGGGCTGTTTAGTTCTCATTGGGACAATTGTTTATTTCCTGAGTATTTCTGTGATGAGAACCAAATTACCTTGGTACATCATGCCAGTTTATCCTTTTTTAGCTTTGGCAATTGGGGCGAAACTCAGTCAAGTGTGGCAGTCTAGCCATTTAATTAACAAGTATTGGGCAATATTTTTGGCGCTTATTGCTTTAGCAGGTTTAGGAGGATGTGTTTACTTTGCTGTGGCTGATCCTCAACCTGTATTGATAGCTATGAGCTTAATTTTGGCAATTAGTATGAGTGTAGCAGCATGGTTAATTAAACAGTGCGATCGCAGGTTTATTCCGGTAATATTTTCCGGAATGTATCTAGTTTTATTACTATTAATGAGTTCTCAATCCTGGATTTGGGAATTAAACGAAACCTTTGCAGTCAAGCCAGTAGCAGAATTAATTCGCGCCCATATTCCAGCAGGGACAAAAATTTATACTTCTTTTGCTTATAGTCGTCCTAGTTTAGATTTTTACTGTGATTGTCAAGTTATTCCCGCAGATATCACAGTTTTACAACAAAGATGGTCAGATAAATCTTATTTACTATTAGATGATCCCAGCTTACAAAATCTCAATTTATCTGGTGGTGAAATCTTAGGCACATCTGAAGAACTTACCTTAATTTCGCCATCCCCTGATTAATCTGAGAATCTTCCGCCATCTGGGACGGGAGAATGTCAAACTGGAAGTTGTTTGTAAATTTTAAAGCAATTGTGAAAGCTATTACTCTTGTTGGTTCGACTGGCTCCATTGGTACTCAAACCTTAGATATCGTCGCTCAGTATCCAGATCAGTTTCGGATTGTGGGATTGGCTGCTGGAAGTAATGTTGAGATGTTGGCGGCTCAAATTCGCCAGTTTCGTCCCAGTATTGCGGCGATTTCATCTGAGGAAAAATTACCAGAACTCCAAGCAGCTATTCAAGACCTTGATCCCCAACCAATTTTATTAGGTGGTATTTCTGGGGTGATAGAAGTCGCCCGTTATGGTGATGCAGAAACTGTGGTGACGGGTATTGTGGGTTGTGCTGGCTTGTTACCAACTATTGCGGCCATTGAAGCTGGGAAAGATATCGCTTTGGCGAATAAAGAAACTTTGATTGCTGGTGGTCCGGTGGTTCTACCTTTGGTGGAAAAACATGGTGTGAAGCTATTACCGGCTGATTCGGAACATTCGGCAATATTTCAGTGTTTGCAAGGTGTTCCGCAAGGTGGGTTGCGGCGAATTTTACTCACTGCTTCTGGTGGGGCTTTTCGTGATTGGGATGTAGAAAAGTTAGCCGAGGTGAAGGTTGCTGATGCTTTGAAGCATCCTAATTGGTCAATGGGGCGAAAAATTACTGTAGATTCCGCGACTTTGATGAATAAGGGATTAGAGGTAATTGAAGCTCACTTTTTGTTTGGCTTAGATTATAAAGATATTGATATTGTGATTCATCCTCAGAGTATTATTCACTCACTGATTGAGTTACAAGATACATCTGTTTTAGCTCAATTAGGTTGGCCGGATATGCGCTTACCTTTACTGTATGCTTTATCTTGGCCGGAGCGGATTTATACTGATTGGGAAAGATTAGATTTGGTGAAGGCGGGGAATTTAACTTTCCGGGAACCAGATCATCAAAAGTATCCTTGTATGCGCTTGGCTTATGCTGCTGGTGAGGCTGGGGGTTCAATGCCGGCTGTATTAAATGCTGCTAATGAGCAGGTTGTGGCGTTATTTTTAGAAGAGAAAATTCAATTTTTAGATATTCCCCGGTGTATCGAATTGGTGTGCGATCGCCATCAAAATGATAACTGTAAAAATCCCGCGCTAGATGATATCTTAGCAGCAGATAAATGGGCTAGGCAAGAAGTTTTAACCGCAGCTAACAACTTACAATCTAGTTCTCAGGTCATTTCTCTTCACCCCACAACTCGATAACATCTGATTGGGGATTGGGGATTGGGGACTGGGGACTGGGGATTGGGGATTGGGGACTGGGGACTGGGGACTGGGGATTGGGGATTGGGGTAAAATATTAATCCATAGGAGATTTGGTAAAATTTATATATCCTTAACAATAAATATGCAAAATTTACTCATATCTTCTCACAATTCACTGATTTAGCGAAAAAAATATTAACTATATAGGCTAAGATCAACAGGTTACAATTACTAAAAAATCTACTAAACAAATAACAATAGATATTATCAATGGGTGTAACAATCTGGATTCAGTAATTGTGAAATAAAAGAATATTTTTCAGGAATTAATATTGATGATTCCTACCCTAATTGTTGCTTGGATAGTATTTGTTATCTTGTTTAAAATTCTCAAAACTACTTTGAAGAATGCTTTAACAATTGCTGCAATACTAGTTTTATTAAATATTGGTTTTGGGATTACACCTCAAGATATTTGGAATCAGATTATCCAATGGGCTGACACTGTTTCACAAAACCAATAGAATAAAGGATGAAGAAGAGGATATTCCAGCCCTAGCATCTGCATTCTTCATCCTTTTGTAATTAGGGCTTGTTGAATAAAGATAAAACCCTTTATTAATAAGGTTTTGGCGGATTTTTATCACAAAAAAGTGCAAGGTTTTAGCTTATGGTGTCTCAAAATACTTGCATTTTTTCTTGTCAGATACAGGAAATTAAAGATACTCAGATAGCTTAAACTGTTCCCTGTTCCCTACCCGCACTAGAAGACTTTTTCCGCAAGCCCTAATTAATTATTATGTACAGTAGAAATCCTAGTTAATGCATCCTGAAAAGTTGGAGGTAGGCGACGCATGATTTTACCACGTTCCCGATCTAATGCTACTAAAGTCACCTTAGCTGTGACATATAGTTCTTGTCCATCATTTGAGACAATGCCATAATCCCAGTTGATGCGGACACCAGTAACTTCGGTCATACGTGTTTTAAGAATTATCGCCGTACCCAACTGAATTGAACGATGATAACGAATAGACAGTTCTACAACCGGTAAATCACAGCCTAAACTGACTAGATCAGCAAAATCAATCCCAATTGATCTCAAACATTCTACTCTTGCTTCTTCCATCCAAGTTAAATAAGTACCATGCCAAACAACACCCGCATAATCAGTATGATGGGGTTGCACTCTAACAGGATATTCAAACCAACTCTCAAATTCCTGGGTGGATGGAGTATCAATGGCGCTGGTTGGCGGTAATTGTGCTTGTCTTGCTTGTTCTTCAGACATTTTTGAGTTTCTTAACAGCTATGTATTTTCCACATCTGAAAGAATTTTCTCATAAGGTATTGATTAACGCACTGAAAATAGGTGAAACTTGAGCAATGAGTCCATTAATTTTTAGTAATTTTAAATAGGTAATGTGAAAATGTCACTTAAGGCACAATTACCTATTACCAATTACTAGCCACTGAGAAGTTCGACAAGTTCACGATAAAACTTACCGAATTGACGGGGCTTGTATCCCGTTATTCTCACTCAGCACTAACACTTTTTGGCCAGGGTTTTATGAGAGGAACCCGCATCTGTAAATTCTTTGATGAGGTTCGCTAGTTCTTGCAACTGGTTGATGGCCTCTGCACCCTCTAGTTTCATTAATTCCCGGTCATCTCGCATTTCTGTCCAAGTAATTCCGTAATCGGATACCAAGAATCGAATTAAGTGATTGTCGCCTAAGCTAACCATGAATGAAGCACTATTCATTTGGTCGCCGCAGGTATAACAGGACGCAGGATATCCACGTCTTTCCAGTACAATAGCCAAGGCTTGTAGATTCATCACCAAGTCTTGAACAAATTGTCGGTGTTGATGCGCTAGTCTCAGAAACACTTTTTTCCTCCAGACACCACAGTTATATTGGTCTCTTTTATATTTTCTTTAGGTTTTTTGATCCACTGGTATTGTAAGGTCTTCATTACATTTACCAGAATTTAATAAAGTCACTAGGTTAACTACCTTGCTTAGGGTAGTGGATAAATAATCAGCTTGCGGTATCAAACTATTCAATTTGTAAGTTTGACTGCTCAGACAGATTTAATCATGTTAACTTTTTTTATGTTTTTCTGTCTGATGAGATGCTTGGCTGAAAAGATTCCGTTTTAAGAGTAACGCAAATTTGGTGTAACTCAACAAGAGAAAATTTACGGTTATTATTTTTTTAGGACATATATTGCCGAATTATCCTCTGGTAAAGATTTTGACATAAATTAAGTATTATTTCGGTATTGCTGGCGAATTTATAGCTGGGGACTGGGGAGTAGTGCGGGGGAAAAAGATGTTTTGCAGGTGAAAAAACACCGCTATAGTGGGTATTGTGATAGCGGTGAGTGTTTTAATTAACTATTTCCCACCAACCAAAAGCTGGACCGATGAAACGGATAGTTATCCAGGCGACAACGATAGCACCAATACAGAACCAGGTACTACGTGTAGTCAACTGCATAAACTTTTCAGATTGGGTTTTGGTGATGGGAACCCAAGGCAAGATGCGTGTTTCTTGACCGTAGTTATCTCCGAGTGTGGTTTTACGACGCTTTGCTTCACCCATAATCAGCAATAATTTAATTAGGTTGGAATATACGAGTAACAAGGTTGATGATAGCGTTTGCTATGGGGCGATCGCCGTGCAATTGACAAAACGTAAATACTCAATTAGCCGGGATCTTCGTCATTAGGTTGGGAAAAGAGACTGGGATCAAGGTAGTTAATTCGTGCTAGGGGACTGAGGACAGCTAGGACTTGCGCGCCATAGCTACGGTTGACTACACGGCTATCTAGTAAGGCTACAATACCTTGGCTTTCTCTGACTGGTGCGATCGCTCGTTGTAATTCGTTTAAAGCTGCTGGTAATAAGAATAACCTAAACCAATCCTGATGCGATCGCTTGTAATGAGCAACTCTACCAGCCACCAGGGGATTTTCTAAGGATGGTAACGGTAAAGTGGCAATAATTAACAGATGTGGCGCAGGTAAAACTGCTTGATGCGATCGCCAAAATTCCCAACCACTAATTAAAATCCCATTATCATCCAAACAAGTTTTTTCCACCTGTACCCTGGAACCAAATTCAGAGGCCAGAATAGCACCTACTTGAGCCTTCAGTGGCACATCACCCACCAACACCACCGTCAAGCCTGGGGCTGTAGCACTCAAACACAGCAGAGTTCTGACTTTGTGAATAAATGCGGCTTGAAACTCTGGGGTATTGGGTAAAGGTAACTTATGGGGTACATATAGTTGAATTGCTGTACCTTGACTGTCATTAGAAAACTTCAAACAAGTGACTTCATCTAAACCCAAACGTTGACGAAACAGAGGCGCTTCCGTTTCTGGTTCTAAAGCACTACCAATTAACACCACTGGTTGTCTTTGCCAAATAGTTCTCAGACTTGTAGCTAATTCCATCGGGGCAGAATGTAACGAAAATAACCCGTGACGACGAGAAATAGTAGCCCACAATAAAGGAGAATCAGCACTATTTTGATTATGCCCTAGATTTGCCCAAGGTGCTGGTAAAGTCCCCACTGATGCCAATTGTGAAGATAAATCAGCCAAAATATCCTGTTCCAAGGCAGAAATAAGATAGCACTGATATGGATTAACTGGGTGTTGGAATAAAATATGAGTCAATTGCGCCCGTGCAGAGCGAATGATCTCAGCTTTGTCAGGGCAAGCTAACAAAAGTTGATCCCAGTCATGGGGTTGAATATCTTGGGTCAGCTGATCACGTACCCAATCTTCCAAATCATCCACCCCATCAATAATTGTGGGAATCCCTGGGGGAAAATTATCAGCAGAGGTGAATTGTCCTTTTAACCAAGCCTCCGGGGTAGTCAGGAGTAATCCGAGAAAATCTGATCCCGGCCAAACATCACCCGTGCGGATGGGTTTGTTACTTTGTAGCCACGGTTGGAGGCGGGGAATTTCTACTTGTAGGAGACGTTGCTGTACGGCTGCTGGGGCGACAATAATTACAGGGCCATGCCACATCAAAGCCGATGCTACAAAACTCGTGCGATATCGACCTTGAAAACCAGAAACTGGCCCCACCTGAATTAAAGCGCTACGTCCTAGCCGCAACGCCCGTGCTACCAACCGTGCCATCGTTAGATGATGGGGCCAGGAAGGAAACCCCGCCTGCGATCGCAGGAAGTTATGTAGTGACAAATGAACTTCAGCCTCAATCACAAGCTTTTCATCCCATACAAAGTGATTTCTAATTCCAATTGCCCCATCTCTATTATTCAGCTATGAGTTACCAGTTATCAGACTGATAATTTAGACTGTTTACTGTTCACTGTTCACTGATTAAATTATGCCCACTTACACAGGAATCTCCAGCGAAGCCTTCAGACATCCACTGGATCGCCAAGCCGAAGAAGCTTTACGAAATTTACCGGGATTTGATTTAATAGCGCGTAAATTTGTGGAATTTGTCTACGAACGCCCTCAGTTAGTTTATCTAATGGGTAACGCCATCCAAGTAGGGCCTCGGCAATATTCCACCATTTACCAGATGTTTCGAGAATGCGTCCGGGATTTGGATATTTATCCAGAACCTGCCCTGTTTGTCGTCCAAAATCCCCAAGCAAATAGCTATGCACTGGGACAAGAGAATCCTTACATAGTCATAAATACAGGCATACTGGACTTACTAGAAGAAAGGGAGATTCGGGCAGTGTTAGCCCATGAACTGGGACATATTAAGTGTGGTCATACTATTTTAATTCAAATGGCGATGTGGGCGATGACTGCTGCTTCTGCCTTGGGGGAATTAACCTTCGGTCTTGGTAACTTTGTCTCTCAAGCCTTGATTTATGCCTTTTTTGAATGGCGGCGCAAAGCCGAGTTAACCGCAGATCGAGCGGCTTTGTTAGTGATAGATGACTTAAACACAGTCATGTCATCCATGATGAAAGTCTCTGGTGGTAGTATCAAATATGCTCACGAATGCAGCTTAGATGAGTTTATTAAACAGTCAGAAAATTATCATGCCCTGGATGAAGATGGACTAAATCAAGTTTATAAATTTTTAATCTATAACGGCGCTCAAGGTACGATGTTAAGCCATCCTTTCTCTGTAGAACGTATTCGGTATTTACAGGAGTGGTCAGTATCCGAAGAATACCAGGAAATTCGCCGAGGAAATTATCAGCAAACAAAATCAGGTGCAGTAAATGTCACCCCCGAAACCTCCTCAGAAGAAGTAGAAAATTTGCGACAACAAATTGAAGAATTGCAACAGGAAATTAACAAAATGAAAAAGTCTAACTAACTATGGCTGGGACTGGGGAATGGGTTGAAACCCTTTTGGTGTCTAAGTTTTATCATCCATTTATCTGCTACTTGGGGGTTGAGATAAATACAGATTGCGGAAAAAGTTTTGCCCAATGATATGTTTAAAAATTGAAGTAGGTATTTTTTTCCAACATGGCAATTCACCTGATCAAACAGCTATCCCTATTCCTGAGTATCCTGGCCTGTCTCATCTTCATTCCCGGAATTGCCTTAGCTGCACCAGTTCAGACTCAGAGCAATCCGAGTATCATAGTTTCCCAAATTGCTAGTATAAAGATCGAGACTAGCTTATTTTCAGATACTAACCTGACACCCCAACACCAGCAACAACTCCAGGCTGTGCGTCAGAGAAGAAATAAAGAAATCGCCAAAGTATTGAATACATCCCAACGAGCTAAACTGGCTAAAAATATGCATTCTGGTGATGACATACATCAGGGATTAGAAAAACTGAATTTGCCAGCAGAACAAAAAAACCTGGTGAATGCAATCATGCAATTGACAGACCTGAAAATGCAAGCCATTTCAACTCGGTATTCTGTACCAATCGGGAAAAATTAAAGATTTCCCCGACTCCACCCTTATTCTTCAGTTAATCCAGAAACCACAAATATCTATGACTGTCAACTGTTCCACCATCTATAATGAATCTTGCCCTATTTAGTTCGTTACCATGTCGGAAGAAGATATCCGTGCCGCCAGGCTGGAAAAAGTCAACCAACTCAAGCAGCTAGGATCTAATCCTTACGCTTATCGTTGGGAATTGACCCATCATACAGCCGAATTACAAGCAAAATTTGCCGATTTACCCAGTGGTGAAGAAGTTGATCTAGATGTTGCCGTTGCTGGACGCATTATGGCGCGTCGTGTATTCGGTAAACTGGCTTTCTTCACCCTGCAAGATGAAACTGGCACTATTCAACTTTATTTAGAGAAAAGTCGTATCCAAGAATGCATGGCAGATGCTGATGCCGATGCTTTCGCTCATCTTAAACAACTTACAGATGCCGGTGATATCCTGGGAGTCAAAGGCACTATTAAACGGACTGAAAAGGGCGAATTATCTATCTACGTCAAAGAATACAGTATCCTGACAAAATCCCTGTTGCCTCTACCCGACAAGTGGCATGGTTTAACGGATGTGGCGAAACGCTACCGTCAGCGCTATGTTGATTTGATTGTCAATCCCGAAGTGCGGCAAACCTTCCGCCGTCGCGCCCAAATTACTGCCGGGATTCGTCGCTATTTAACAGATCGGGATTTTCTGGAAATTGAAACTCCTGTTTTGCAAAGTGAAGCCGGTGGTGCTGATGCGCGTCCGTTTGTGACTTACCACAACACCTTAGAAATGGAGTTGTATCTAAGGATTGCTACAGAACTGCATTTAAAGCGGTTGATTGTCGGTGGTTTTGAAAAGGTGTTTGAATTAGGGCGAATTTTTCGGAATGAGGGCGTATCAACTCGTCACAATCCTGAATTTACCTCGATTGAGGTTTACCAAGCCTACGTTGATTACAACGATATGATGGCGCTGACAGAGGGAATTATTACCACTGTCGCCCAAGAGGTACTCGGTACACTGCAAATTACCTACCAAGGGACACCGATAGATTTATCAGCACCTTGGCGACGGGTGACGATGCACGATTTAGTGAAAGAATATACTGGCTTGGATTTCAATTCTTTCTCGACATTGGAAGAGGCGAAAGCGGCGAGTAAAAATTCGGGGCTGCATGGTATAGAAGATATCCCGACAATGGGTAAACTTCTCAATGCAGCTTTTGAACAAAAGATAGAAGAAAAATTAATTCAGCCTACCTTTGTCATTGATTATCCTGTAGAAATTTCACCTTTAGCTAAACCCCATCGTTCTCAGCCGGGTTTGGTAGAAAGATTTGAATTATTTATCGTGGGGCGTGAGACTGCTAACAGCTTCTCAGAGTTAACTGATCCCATTGATCAAAGAGAACGTTTAGAAGCCCAAGCTGCGCTGAAGGCTGCTGGTGATTTAGAAGCCCAAGGTGTGGATGAGGACTTTATCACGGCTTTGGAATACGGAATGCCGCCTACGGGTGGTTTGGGGATTGGTATTGATCGCTTAGTGATGCTATTAACTGATTGTGCCAGTATTCGGGATGCGATCGCCTTTCCGTTACTCAAGCCAGAAGGTAGCGTGATTAGGCAATTTAGCTATAATCCCCAACTTCAAACACTGACCATTGAATTTGATAGTGGCAGTGTTTACGAGTATTTCAAAGTCCCTCCTAGCGTCAAGCAAGATTTAGACAATGCACCGTCTAAAGGTCAATACTTCAACAAATCGATTAAAGGCAAATTTAAGCATGAACAATTGAGTTAAGGTACTTAAACATACAACTAACATGGTGCGTTTTGGTTTTGCCTAACGCGCCATTTTTATGGCTAAAACTTTGATTAGCTTAGTTGCACTCAGTGATTCTATATGATATTCCTTTAAAAGAATAAACAGATTGACATTCCTGCTAAGGAATAATATATTGTGAGGTAGGAAGTGAATTGGAGTTGGGAACTGTATCAAGATGTCAATGGGGAAATCCCCAAAGATTTACTTGCTTTTTTCATTCGCATGATTCCGCCAGAGGAACAACCAGAGAATCCACCAAAGCCATTACTGAGTGCTTCTGAAACTAAGCGTCTGCAAGTTAATCTCGGCTACCTGTGCAAAAAAGGACTGTTATCACTTACCAGTGGCATTTTTGAGAAGCTGGAAGATGACCTGTATGAGTTACGTATGACTAAGAGTGAACATAATCCCCGGTTTATCTTAACGGCTGCAACTCCTCAGAAGTTTATTGTGTTACACGCCTTTATGAAGAAATACGACGGCGCGATCAAAGATAGAGACAAAGAACCTGCAAGAGTAAGATTGCGGGAATTGCAGCAGAGGGAAGAGTCATGAAAAAGCCTAATTTTCAAGCTTGGTTACAGCAACAGGTCAGCGAAGATCCAGAAGTGATTTTGGCGGGTAAGTTAGAGTACCTGCGTCTATATCTAACAGATGCGATGCGGGAAATACGTAATAAGGCAGGATTGACTCAGGCGCAGCTAGCGGAAAAACTAGGAGTACAGCAAGCGGCGGTGTCTAAATTGGAGTCGGCGTTAAAGGAACATGAGTTGGAATCAGTGTTGCACTATTTACACGCGTTGGGTGCTGATTTGCTGGTAGCTGTGAAAAAAGAGGATGAATTATATCAAGCCAGCGATAACGAAGGTGTATTACTGGTAGATGTCCCAGATGTAGTTGGACAAAAGGCATTGGCGGCAAACATGAGTGTACGGGAATATGTTTGTGCAGCGATTGAGAAGTTTTCTAAACAGGATGATGGACTGAGAACAGCTTTGGTAAAACTGCTGGAAAGTAACGATTTGGTAGCGGTGAAGGTGAGAGAACGTTTAGGTACAAGAACAATTCAGGAAGTTGCTGTAGAGTTGGAAAAATGTCTGAGTTTTTCGGAGGAAGAAGAACGGATTTTTGCTGTGAAAAATATGTTAGTTGGTAATGTGGCAGTTAGAGAAAGTAATCGCGGAACTATTGATCAAGTTGATGAAATTGATGAAATTGAGTTATTGGATTTAGCTGAAGATTTACTGGAGAAGTTGGCAGAAGTTTTTGATAATCATAAATAGAAAGTATCTAAATAAATGGCGAAAGGATTCGGTTCTGAACTAAGAAAGGGTAAAAAAAATCGCAAGTATTACCTTGATTTTTTAAAAAAGATATTATGGACTATTAGAGAGAGTAACACTGATATAAAAGTGGTTGAGCGACTGCTGAAAGATAATTTAGACCAGGGTTAGCGCGTCTCAAACCCTATTGACAGTGGGATTCTAGGAGAGGATTG